>CAZZWG010000022.1:0-8388 GCA_964657685.1 Verrucomicrobia bacterium Tous-C9LFEB
AGTTTGGTCGAGACGGACCGAGCCTAGCCAGGACGCGTGGCTCGCGGGGGTTGCGGCAACGTTGGGGGTGTGGATTGCCGGCGTTTTTGGGTTGGCTGGTGGAAGCGCCGGGGATGATCTCAAGGCAGGGAGTGCGGCTCGGGCCGATGCGGCTGACCGTCTATGGCGCCTTTGCAGCCGTGGGGGTCATTGCCGCGATGGCGCTGAGTGGGCGGGGTGCACGGCGCGTAGGGTTGAGTGCGGATGCTGCATGGGATGCGGGATTGTTTGCCATTCTCAGCTGCTTTGCGGCGTCGCGGTTGTTGCTGATTCTGCGTGATCCAGTGGCGTTCGCGCACTTCCCTTTGCTGGTGCTGAGTTTGCCTTCGTTGACGATTGCGGGAATGGTGGTGGCGGGAGCGATCACGTGGGGATACCTGCGGCGCAGGCGCTTGCCGGTACGGCCACTGCTGGATGTCTTCGCTCCCTGTGGGGCGGCCCTGGCGGCTTTTCTGGAGCTGGGCCATTGGGCCGACGGCTCGGAGATAGGCATGCCGGTGTTTCGCAATCACGCTGCCGTGGCCTACCAGCCAGTCTCCTTCTACGGGGTCGCCCTTGCAGTGGGGATCGGCGTTCTGCTGTGGACCCGGGTCGGGCGGGAGGTCAGAGCCGGACGTGTAGCCGGGATCGGCCTCATGCTCGGTGGATTGGCTGCCTTCGGGCTGGACGCACTTTCGCTCCCACAGGAGTTCGTCGACGGCTTCTGGATAGAGCCCGGGCAGATGGTCGCGTTGGGGGCAATCGTGGCAGGGGCAGTGTTGTGGACGTTCGCGCCCGGCGCCCCGCCGGCCTTGGCTGGGGAAGCACCCCAGACATCGCACACGGAAATCGCAGAAGGTAGCGCGACGCCGATCTCGGGAGCGCTGCACACCCGGGCGATGCCAGGCGGCTTGGATGTGCCTGTTGCTGCCGGGCAGGGAGAGGTGCGCTAGTGCCATCGAAGAACATGATCCGGAAAGGGAAACGCCGCCAAACGGTGAAGCACGACTACCGGACACACCGGGATGCCGTGCGGGAAGCCGCGACAGCGTCGGCAGCCGCGGCGGAGGCGGTTGCGTTCGGCATCGTACCGGCGGGAGCGCCCGACGGCGCGGTGGTAAGGCAGCCAGTTGCAGGCGAGGCTGCCATCCCTTTGCTCGAAGACCTTGAGGCCGAGGACGGCATTCGCAGCTTTGCGGCCGATGCGGCGGCAAAGGGCCGGCGCCTGGATGCGTACCTGGCAAAGGCGCTGCCGGAGATCAGCCGGGCGCGGGTGCAGTTGCTGATCGAGAAGGGGCAGGTGCGCGTAGAGGGCAAGCCCGCCAAGGCCAGCCTCAAGCTCGAAGGTGGGGAGCGCGTGGAGATCGATGGCGAGCCGCAGCCTGCGCCGCTGCGGGCGGAACCGGAAGACATTCCCTTGACGATCGTGTACGAGGATGACGATCTCGCGGTCATCGACAAAGCGGCAGGCATGGCCGTGCATGCGGGAGCCGGCGATGCGGAACACAATCGCGGAACCCTGGTGAATGCTCTTCTCTTTCACTTTCAGCAGGAGCTTTCACGCGAGGGCGGCGAGCTCCGGCCGGGGATCGTGCATCGGCTGGACAAAGAGACAAGCGGCCTGATCCTGGTGGCGAAGAACGATGCCACGCACCGTCGGCTGGCGGGGATGTTCAGTGACCGGCAGCTGCGGAAATCCTATGTCGCGCTGGTGCACGGAGCGATGTCGGAGGACAGCGGCACCGTAGACCTGCCGGTAGGGCGCGATGCCGTGCGGCGCACCCGCATGACAACGAAGCGGACGCTGGAGAGCGGGGCGCGAAAGGCCGTAAGCCACTGGCGGGTGCTGGAGCGGATAGGAAGCAAGGAGGAACCCGGGCGCCTGGGAATCTTCACTCTGCTGGAGGTAGAAATTGAGACCGGGCGCACGCACCAGATCCGGGTGCATCTGGCGGCGCTGGGACATCCCGTGGTCGGGGATACGCTGTATGGAGCCCCGGCCCGGCTGCGCGGCATCGGGGAAGAAACCGAGCCTACAGCAGAGCGGAACTTCCTGCATGCGGCGGAGTTGGAGCTGACGCATCCCCGGACGGGCAAGGCCCTGAACCTGCGCGCGCCCCTCCCCGAGGAACTGGAGGCGTTCCTTGCCCGGGTGCGTCCGGAGCTCGCAAGCGGGGTCGGCAAGGGCCAGCGCTCATCGCGGGTTGGTAGAATCAAGGCGAAATGAACGTAGTATCCCTTTCGAAGCGATGTGCCGGCATGGCCGCCGGACTTTTGTTGGTCCTGAGCAGCGCACTCGCGCAGCAACCTGCGGCGGCAACAACCGATGCAATCACCCCGGCGCAGAACCCCGCCCCGCAAAGCACACCGCTGGCGCAGCAACCGGCTCCGCCGCTCCAGCCGCGCGATGAATCCGCGCCGCCCGTCGGCAACGCGTCCAGGATCACCGTGTTCACGCGCGAGGTAAACCTTGTCTTCACCGTGACCGATAGCAAGGGTCGGTTCATCACAAATCTGCAGCAGCAGAATTTCGGCTTGCTGGATGATCAGCGGCCGCCGGAGCGCGTCGTGCACTTTCGGCAGGAGACGAACCTGCCGTTGCGTGTGGGCCTGATGCTGGATACGTCGAATTCGATCCGGTCGCGGTTCGAGTTTGAGCAGCAATCGGCAATCGATTTTCTTCTGCAGATCCTCAGGCCGGCGGACCGGGCGTTTGTGGAAGGGTTCGACGTGCAAACCGACATCGCACAGGACTACACCAACCGCATCGACCTGCTGGATACGGGAATCCACAAGCTGCGGCCGGGCGGGGGCACTTCCCTGTTCGATGCTCTGTACAAGACCTGCCGCGACCAGATGCTCACATTGAAGGACGAGCAGCCGGTGCGGCGGGCGCTCGTGCTCGTCTCTGACGGCGACGACGATTACAGCCGCGCGCATGAAGCCGATGCGATCAAGATGTGCCAGCGGGCCGAAACCATCATCTACACCATCTCCACCAACGTCGGCCCCAGCAAGGACAAGGGCGACGATGTCCTGCAGCAGATTGCCGACGCAACCGGCGGACGAGCTTTCTTTCCGACGCGCATGGAGGAAATGGCCATCGGCTTCAGAAACATCGAGCAGGAACTCCGGTCGCAGTATTCGCTGGAGTATGTGCCGGCCGATTTCAAGCAGGATGGATCGTTCCGAACAATCTACCTGGTCTCCCTGGACCAGCGCTACCAGGTGCATGCGCGTAAGGGGTACTTCGCGCCACGTGCGCCGCAATAGTACCTTGCGGCGTGACCGCAACTTAGGCGCGGCTCTTGCGGTCTAACGTGACATGCCGGAATCTACGAAGAAGTTGCGTGTCGCTGTGGTGGCCTCGGGCGCTCTGACCCTTGGGGCTGGTTTGGCCGGGGCACAGCAAATTGCGGGTACCGTGTCGCCGCCGCCGGCCGTCTACGCGCCTGCGCCGGGCGTGGAGCCGGCGGGGGTGCCGGAGGCAATGGCGGGGCTTACCTCCCAGCCGGCCTCGCGCACCGCCTTCACCTTCGACCGGGATATGTTGCAGAGCATGCTGGGCCAGCAGGCTGCGGGGCTGACGATGGTAACGGTGCAGAATTTCCGCTTCCATGAGCCGGCCTTTTACGTGCCCGAGGCCCTGGCTTCGTTGCGGGCTTCGTATGGTGCAGCCGGGTGGAAGCACCTGGTCGAGGCCAACGTGGGGCCGCGCGAAGAGGCATCGCCAGGCAAGCCCATCACAGACCTGTGGCTGCACTTCCGTGGGGCGGAGATCGACGACGTGGCAGTGTTGATCCGCGCGCCCCGGCAGATGAATCTGATCGAAGCTTCCGGTGTCCTGCGGCCGCTGGATCTGATGCACCTGGGCGGACACTTCGGCATCCCCAAAGTAGACCCGGGCGCCATCATGGTGCCTGCGCCCCCGGGCCAGTAAGCGCGACTAAAACGAAGCGCCGGGAAGAAGGCGGGGACGCTGTGGCTCGTCGGCAAGGGTCTCTACCAGGCGGTAGAAGAAGACGTTGAACTTCGACGCGGCGCCGAAGTCTATGGGCTGGGTCAGATCGTCCTGCGGCCTGTGGTACTGCGTCTGATACCACTGGCGATAGCGCTTCTCCGCGTCCGTACCGGGGTCGAACCCGAAGATGAAGCCAATGGCGGGGATGCCGGCTTTGAGGAAAGGATAATGGTCCGCGCGGCGCAGCAGGCTGCGTTCGGGTTCGCGGTCTTCGCGCAGCTCGATGCCCTCCCCTCTGCCCACTTCGGTCGCGGTCGCGCCGAGCGTGGTCTCGTGGAGAGCAAGGGCGGTGAGTATATGTAGCGGGAACAACGGGCGGAGCTGGTCGAGATTGATGTCCGCGGCCATCTGGGCAAGGGGGACGGTCGGGTGGGCGACAAACCAGGTAGAGCCGAGCAGGCCTTTCTCTTCGCCGGTGAAGGCGCAGAACAGGATCGAGCGCTTCGGCGGCAGCATCGTCGTGCCGTCATAATGACCGGTGTTGATCCCGACATGTTCGACAGCATTGCGCTCGCGGCCGTCGCGCAGGTCATCGGCCATCTGGATAAGGAGGGCGACGTAGGCGGCGTCGTCGAGTGTGCCGTTGTAGAGGTTGTCACCTTGAACGGGAGTGCCGAAGCCATAGCCATCCAGATGTGCGGCGACAACAATGTATTGGTCGCGCAGCGTGGGGTCTGAGCCGGGAAGGAGGGCAAGGACGTTAGGGGATGAGATGTCCTTCTCCGTGGTGTGAACCCGGGCTTCAAAGCTGTAGCCGGGAAGGTCAAAGCTCTCGAGGGCCTGTTTGGCGCCACCGGCTTTGAGGATGGCTTCCGGATCGTGGGCGGTGCCGGCGAGGAGCTTGGTGAAAGCCGCGGCGCTTAGCCGCAGGGCGAGCGGTGTGGGATCAGCGGTTCCGCGCTGGGCTGCGTTTCGTTTCATCTGCGCCCGATCGTCTTTTGCGGCCTGCCCATGCAGGACCTGCGCGGCAAGGGTGGGCGGAAGGGTCACGGAACGGGCGTAGGCATACGGCCAGCGTGGGGGTTCAATGGTGAAGTAGGGATCGTCAACCGTGATCACAGCGGCGGCGTGGCCGCTGCGGGCGTTCGCAGCGCGTTCGGCGGCCGAGGGCAGACCTCGCCGCTGGGTGCCGAAGCAAAGCACAGTCTTGCCCTGAACATCTGCCATGGCCTCGGCTCCGCAATAGCCGCGAAAGACAAGGGGCGCGCTCAGGGCGGCGCTCGTGGCGGAGACGGTGATCTCCTGGAGGAAAAGGAAAGAGAGGTCGGCGGCGTTGGCGCGGTGGACGACGAAGCTCGTACCTTCGGGCACCACATCGACCTCGTGCATGGGCACAGTCTGGAAGTAGGTGCCCTTATCGCCCGCGGGTTGCAGGCCGGCCGCGGCGAACCGCTTGGCAACGTAGTCGGCAGCTCGTTGGTAAGCGGCGGTGCCGGTGTCGCGGCCTTCCATGCTGTCATTCGAGAGAGCTTCGCTGGTGTGCCACCAGGCGCGGGTGTCGGGGTCGTGGATCTCGACGTCCCGGGGGTGCTGTCCGGAGTTCGCGAGGGGGCAGGCGAGAGCCGCGGTAAGGCAGAATAGGGGGATGGCAGGGCGCATTGCCCCTCATAGTAATTGCTGGCGCGTGTTTTGCCGTTCGGGCCTTCCAGGAGTTTCTGTGCAGTCACCTCATAAGGCTTGGTGCTGAAGAATGAACAGGGTTTTGCTCGGGGTCGTCATGGCGGGGCTGCTGGCTGCCAAAGGTGCATGGGCGCAGGACAAGGGCGGCAGCGCGGATAGCACCGGTAACTCGGATAGCACGATGGTCACGGGCCAGCCATCGCCCGAAGACCGCCTTGCGGATGCGTGGGCGCGCCTGGGGGAGGGTTTCTCGTCCAAGCGGGTGGACACGCGCATCGCGGCCTTGAGTGCGTTGTCGTTGCTGGGCGGGAACCCGCGCGCCGAGGGGATGGTGCGGTCGGCGATGATGGATACGCTTGCGGACATTGACGTACGACTGGCGGCGATTGTGGCGGCGGGCCAAATGGACAAGGATCGCGTGGACAAGGCTCGTGGTGTGCATGGGAGTTTCGAAAGGGATCTCCAGGGCCTGGTCAAAAGTGAAGACCCCAAGCTGAGCTTCACGGCCGCGACAACCTTGTGGGCGTTGCACGACCGGGCAGGGGAAGATGTGCTGCTGGAGACCGCGGAGGGGGAACGCGCCAGTGATTATTCCTTCCTGAAGCGGAGTGAGCACAACGCAAGCCGGACCCTGCACAGTCCGGAGGCGCTGGCAAAAATTGCAATGGTGCAGAGCCTGACGATGCTGGTGCCGCCGGTGGGCATGGGGATGGGCGCGTACGGATACCTGAAGGGTACGGGCGGGGCGTCGCCGCAGGTGACGGCGATCGAGCAGTTGACCAAGGAGCATAGCCCGGCCGTGCAGAAGGCGTTGATCACGGCAACCCAAACCAAGGATGCTGCGGCACGGATTGCCGCGGCGGAGGCATTAGCCAGGTTCCCGGGAGCGGCGGTGCGGGATGCCTTGTATCCCCTGATGTCGGATGACAAGACGCAGGTTCGCTTGACAGCGAGTGCGGCGTATGTGCGAGTGAGTGGGATGACGGCGGGGCGTTGAAGGATAGGAGCCCTCGCTTTTGACACCGCTGTAACGGCCGGGCTGCATCCAACAGTGGAGCAAGTCCCCGGAAAATTCCTGAACAGTGCCACGTTCCAAGCCCGCCTGGTGGCCCGCCGTCCCGATGCACTGACATACCATGGAGATGTCCGTAACGTTCGCGTTGCATCTCGTTGCAGGCGTCCGTTTCTCCTCCTGCCGCGACCCGCACCCACCCACCGCTTGAAAGGCTTTTCTCTAAAGTGATGAACAGAACACTCCGCAATATTTGCCGCACTTCTTCTACCTGGTTCACTCCCTTCTGCCTTGCCCTTGCATTCACCGCCTCAGCGTCTGCCACCACCTACTACGTCAGCAACACTGGCAACGATGCCAACGACGGTCTCTCCCCGGGTACGCCGTGGCAGACGGTCGCAAAAGTGAATGGCTCCAGCTTCATGCCCGGGGATCAGATCCTGTTTCAGCGTGGCAGCCAATGGCATGAGTCGCTGGATGCTCCCTCGAATGGCGCGCCCGGCAATCCCATCACGTTTGCTGACTACGGCAGCGGCGCCAAGCCCAGGTTCTGGGGCAGCATTGTGCTGGACAACGCCGGGTTTACCCCCGTGGGCAATGGCATTTACGCGTACAACTCGGCTGCGCCAATCTACTCCGTGCTGGCCAACCAGACGTTCTTCTATTACACCAACGGCAATGCCGCGGCGAGCGTGCCGAACGGGTGGTCCTACAGCAACGGCCAGCTTTTTATCAACTCGCCGGCCGCGGACCCGCGCACGGATGGCCTTCTGTATACGGGTGTGGTTCGCGATGATGTGGTGTACAGCAACTACAAAAACCACCTTGTCTTCAACAACCTGGTAGTGGACGAAAGTGCACGACTGGACGACAACGGCGGGTATGGCTTTCGCGTGATGGGCAGCACGGATGTCCAGGTCACCAACTGCGAGGCGTACCACGCCGGCAAGCATAACTTCGGCGTCATCAACAGCACGCAATTCGTGGGCACAAACCTCGTAGCGGCGTACGCTGCGCCGGGCCAGGGTGGAAGCGGCGGCGCATCGGCCTACGTCTCTTACGGGGATACCAGCACAGGGCTGTTGTCGCAGACCTCCGAGTGGCACAACATCGTTGCAAGCAACATGGACGACCCCCAGGAAAACACCGTGTACCAGGCGTTTGTGGATCACGGTGCAACGCTCTCGTCCTTGTGGGTGGATGGGCTCCAGTCCTCTGGCGCTTCGGTTGACATCTCGAACGGAGATAACCTCGCAGCGACCGTGAAGATGACTGGCGGCTCCATCCAGAATGCCCGTTTAGAGCTGGATGGCAGCGGGCTTCTGGTGGATGGGACGGTGCTTACCGGTCCCCAGGCATCCATCGACGTGACAAGCAGCAACAGCACGCTGCAGAACCTGGTGGTGGTGGGAACCAACCTGGCAGGGGCCTGGTACCAGACGGCGCTGCTCTCGCGCGGCACCAACAACACGCTGCGTTTCAGCACCATCTATCTTGATCCCAACGCAGGCTCGGAGACATGCGTTGCGCTGCTGACTGCAAACGCAAACTTCAGCATGTATGCCAATGCGCTGATCGCGCCGCAGCGGGTATTTGCGCTCTGGGATCTGACGCTGAACCCGGGAACCTTCGCGCAGTCGCAATACAACTTCTACGCACCCAACACGACCTTCGCCTCCTTCGTGGGTACGCCCTTCAACTGGGTGGATCTGCCCCT
>CAZZWG010000022.1:8488-26878 GCA_964657685.1 Verrucomicrobia bacterium Tous-C9LFEB
GGTGGTTTGGTGACAGTGATCGGGTCGCTGAACGTGCATCTGGATGCGGCCGGTTCTTACCTCATCCTTGATGGGCAGCCTTTGAACGCCACCCGTCTGGTCGGGCAGCCCTACCTTTACCTGCTCGACACCACGCAATTCACCAACGGCGCCCATACGCTGCAGATCTGGGCGCATGACATCAACAACACCACGTATCTTTCGAACCCGCTGTCGATCTCGATCGCGAACTAGCAAAACGCAGCAACGGGGCGGTGTCCGGTGATCCCGGCGCCGCCCCCTTTTCTGTCAAGCGAACTGTTCGAGAAAGCGGATGTCCCCGCCGTAAAGGAGGCCGATGTCAGCGATCCCGTATTTCATCATCGCAATCCGGTCAACGCCCATACCGAAGGCAAAGCCGCTGAGAGTGCGAGGGTCGTAGACGGGGTCACGGTCAAGGGCAAGGCGCTGCCGGTTCACCGCTTCAAAAACATTCGGATCCACCATCCCGCAGCCGAGAAGCTCGATCCAGCCGGAGTGCTTGCACTTGCGGCAGCCGCGGCCACCACAAAACGGGCAGCTGATCTGCACGTCGGCGGAAGGCTCCGTGAAAGGGAAAAAGCTCGGGAAAAACCGCGTTTTCACGGCCGAGCCGAACAGCGCCTTCATGGCATGGTCCAGTGTGCCCTTCAGGTCGGAGAACGTAATATTGCGGTCGACGCAGAGGCCTTCCACCTGGTGGAAGACAGGAGAATGGGTAGCGTCGGCAGCGTCGTTGCGGTGTACCTTGCCGGGAATCACGGCGCGGAGCGGTGGGTCATGGGCAAGCATCGAGCGGATCTGCACCGGGGAAGTGTGAGTGCGCATGAGCAGCCGATCACGCGCGGGCTTGGCAGCCTGGTCAGCAATCTGAAGGGTGTCCTGGGTATCGCGCGCCGGATGGTTGGGCGGGAAGTTGAGCGACTCGAAGTTGAAGAAATCAGACTCGACCTCCGGACCCAGGGCAACGGAATAACCAAGCTTCTCGAACACAGCGACAATCTCAGCCATCGTCTTGATCAGCGGGTGCTCGGCACCCTGCGGATGGGCGGTGCCGGGCAGGGTCAAATCGAAGGTTGAATGCGAGTCCTTGTTACGCTCGCTCAAATCAAGCTGCTGCTCGGTTGCCAACCAAACCTCAATCTGATCTTTGAGGGCGTTAAAGCGCTGTCCTACCGTGCGTTTGCCTTCAGCGGGTGCGGCTTTCAGCCATGCGTCAGAAATCGCCTTGAGACGACCCTGCTTGCGGCCCATCCAGTCGAGGCGGAACTGCTCTTTGTCGAAGTTCGGTGCTTCGATTGTCTTCTGCGCCTCTGTGAGTAAAGCGCTGAAGGCGGAGTCAAGCGATGCCTCTGAATAGTCCGGCAGGATTGGAATCATCGGGTTGAAGTGTCCTTGTGACCTGAAGTGCAGCGGGCCGGGTTGGGTACCTGCCACAAAAGCGTTCTCCACACCGCTGGTAAGGCGCTATGACTCGGCAATCCCCTCTATCCGGCCGAGTGGCAGAAAGGATGAAGACCGGAGGGTCCGGCCTGCTCTCTTAGCCGTGTCCGTGCACGACTTTCACGTACACGAGGCCCGCGGTGCTTACCCACCGTGCCCGGGCTTTCTTCAGTGTGTCTAACCCACACCGCCGCTGCCCTTCTACGGTATCAAACGAGGAAGGGATGTGCTGTTCCCAGGCACAACCAAGCTAACCTCAGCGGCCTGCCGCGGGGAACATCGGCCTTACATGGGCCGTAAACCTCGCCCTTCCCGTCTGTCTTCAAGATGACTCGTCTTCGCCGCGCTACAACGCCCACCAGATGATCACAGCCATAAGCACCCCAAGCAGCAAACTCCGTTTGTCGGTGCAGGCCCAGACCACAGGGTCGTCATGCATCTGGCCGCGGCTGGCCAGCATCCAGACCTGGCTCAACCAAAGAAGAAGCACAGGCACAACAAGCCACAGGCGGGCGGTGTGACGGTAAAGCATGCTGGTCTCGGGGTTGGCGATGTACAGCGTCATCACAACCACCGCGGCGTAAGCCGATCCGGTGCCAAGAGCGCGCAGTTGCTCCAGGTCCGAGACCAGGTAGCCCCGCCCTGTGCTGACAGCCTTGCCCGTTTCACGCAAACCTTCCAGCTCACTGAAGCGTTTAACAAAGGCAAGCGACAGGAAAAGAAAGACGCTGAAGCCGGCCAGCCACGGAGACATCGCGATACCGGTTGCAGCGCTGCCGGCAATGATGCGAACGGTGTAAAGACCGGACAGAATGAAAACATCCAGCAGCAGTTTGCGCTTCAAATAAAAGCTGTAAGTCAGCGTGGTGGCGGTGTAAATGCCGAGCCACTCGAGGAAGCGGAAGGGGCCGCCCGGGAGGTAGTCGCCAGGGATGGCCGCGACAATGTGGCGCAGATAAACGGCAAGCGCAACCGAAGCGGCCAGCATCGCAACCACGGCAGCGAGCCCAATGAACGCGGAGAGGTCGCCGGCGGCGAAGGGGCGGCGGCGCTTGCGGGGGTGGCGGCGGTCGGCTTCAATATCCAGCAGGTCGTTGATGATGTAGGTCGCGGAGGCGCAAAGGCCAAAGCTGAGGAAGGCAATGAGGGCGGCCGTCAGCGTGCCAACGTTCCAGGCATGCGCCAGCAGCAGCGGAACGAAAATAAGGGTATTCTTCGCCCACTGGTGAAGCCGAATGGCGCGCAGCCAGCTCTTCGCGGTGGGCGTCCGGTCCTCGAAGCTGCGGGCGATGACGATGCCGCGCCGGGCAAGGCCTCCGGTCAGCGCACGGTCCGGGTTGGCCACCATCGGAAACTCGCAGGCGGCGAGGACGTCAATGTCAGGGCGCGCATTGCCGATGTAGCAGAAGGCCTCGCCGAAGTGGGAGCGGAAGGCCGCGAGTTTATTGCTCCCTGCCAGATTGATGGTTCCATCCGAAGCAAGGACGCCGGCAAAGATCTGGAGGTGTTCCGCGACCCGGTCCGCCAGCGCGCGGTCCGACGCAGTCGCGAGATAGATGGCGCGGCCATTGCCATGTTCAGCGCGAAGATAGGCGAGCAGAGGGGCGTTATAGGGCAGGTGTTCCACGTCAAGGGCAACCGTGGAGGACACGTGGCGCTTAAAGGCGGCTTTCCCCTGGCCAATCCAGGCGGGAATCTTCAAAAGGCAGGTCGGATGGTGGCGCGCGATGGCAAGCACCGAGTCGACAAGCGTGTCCGATTTGACCAGCGTGCCATCCAGGTCGACGCAGAGGGGGACCCCAGGGCGAAGGGCGCCGGGGAGGTCGTTCGGGGGGGCAGGTGCGAAGATTACATCGGGCGAAGCCATGGACCCTCCAGGGCCGTTCCTGCCGTGTGCCGCCTGCACGTTCTCCTTGCAGATGCACGTTCTCACTATAGCGTTTACGCGGGCAGTTTACTTGAGACTCGGATGAAGGGGCGAAACGTGAGGGGAACGCCCCGCGTCTAAGGAGCACGATGTTTCTCCGAGATAAAACGTGGGTGATGGCCGGGCTGGCACTCGGGGCCGGGACACTGGGTGCCCGCGGGCAGATGCACCACGTGGACGCCCCCGAGCGTGTGACCCGGGCGGTAGGCGTGTACGAGTGGACCGGCGAGTTGACCAAGCCGAGTGCGGCCCGCTTTGTGCCGGTGTCCCTCTTCATCGATGGACATTTTGAGGATGCAGGGCTGTACCTGGCGCGGCCCGTGCCCTTCGCCCTGCAGACCGGAGACCTGTATACGGTGGAGCGTTCAGGGGAGCCGCAGGGACTTCTGGATCTCGAGTCGGCGTCGCGGGTCGTGAGCGGCAACGCGCTGGCCGACGATAATCCTGCCGGGGTTTGGTACGGCTTCGGAAAGTTCACAGCGCAGCGTGAGCCCGGGGCGGCACCGGCGTTGCGCAAGTCCGCGCATGTGGGCGCCATCCAGTCAACGCCCGACCCGAGCAAGCCACATCCGGCCGCCGGAACCACGACGCAGGCGGACGCGGAGGGCGAGTCTGACAAACCGCAGATGCGGCGGCGGGCGCCTGCTGGCGATGGGGGATCGACAACAGGGTCAGGTCAAAACGATGGGGGTTCGACTTCAAAGAGTGGGACGGGATCTTCCGGTGGCGACGACACCGACCGGCCCACGTTGGCGCGGCGCGACCCCTCGCAGGACGCAGCGCGGCGCAGGACGGCGCTGGGCGATGGCAAGCGGGGCACGGCAAGTGTGACCGCGGTGGGACCGCAGCCCGGGGACGATCCGGACCGTCCAACGCTGACGCACAACACCACCGCGGAAGAAGGGACCAAAGAGTTGACCGGCATGCCGGCCGACCTGCACCAGGCAGTCGCGGTCTCAGACGCCGTCTCGCGTGAAGCCCATCCGTTTGCCCGGCCTTGGGAAGATCCGGCAGAGCGGGCGAACACGCTGGCAGCCATGGCGACGCTCGCTAAGCCGCGCGTGGCGGCCTACCTGGCGGAAAACCACCTCGTTCCTGCAACGGACGTCCTACCGGCTTCCCCCGCACAGCAAAGCTCCGAAGGCATAGCCGCAAATACCGAAAACGGGGCAGGCGCGCCGCCAACGCTGCATCGCGGTAAGCCGACCGAGTACAACGGCGGTGCATCAGCGCCGCCATCCAGCGGAACCGCATCGGCGGCGGCGGCCAGTACCATCCCGCCACCCCGGGCAAAGGCTCCCCTTGCCTCCACACACCCCAGAAAGGCTTCGACTAAACCTGCTGCTGCAGCACCGTTGACCCTTCAGGACGAACAGGTGGCGGGCTACACGCTCAGCTACGGGGGGCTGCCGACATTTGTGTACTCGGCAAGCGTGGCTGCGGCGACACCCGCCGCGAACGCAGGTGGCAGCTTGCCCGCAGCGGCGACGCACCCCACCGCCTATGTGACCATCGTGGCGCAGCGCCTGCCCTCCGGCGAGTTGCAGGTAGCCATGGGGGCGGTCACGGATAGCCAGCATCTCGACCGCGGGCCGCGCCTGCACCTGGTCGACGCAGTGGATCCCGATGCGTCCCATCGAGCAAGTCTGTTGTTTGAGTTGCGCGGCACATCAAGCCGGCAGTTCGCGTTATATCGGCTCATCTCGACCAGGGCGGAGAACACCTTCACGACCGCCTCAATTGAGTAGCTGGCTCGCCCATTCGCCGGCCGCGCACCCACACCTCAGCCGCATCCAGTGATCCTCCCAACCGAGCCCTCGCCAAGGGCCCTGACGTAGCCACCCCCATCAACTCTTCACCGCCGCTTTGATCACCGGCAACTCCGTAACGCCCGCCTTCAAAACTCCCTCCGCCTTCAGCCCCAGAACCAGCTCCTCCGCAATCCGTTGATCAGCCTCCGCCGCATGGTTGATCTCCACCGGAAACAACACCGCGTACTGCAATCCCCCGTCCACCAACTGCAGTCGCGACTCCACCTGCGGCGCCGGCAGCGCCGTACCCATCCAGGATTCCACCTGCTGGTGCTGCGCCTGGATCTTGCCCCGATACCCCGCATACACATCCTCAACCACCTTCAGCACCGCGTCGGAAGTCGCCTTCACATCCGCGCCGCTGTTCAGCTTCGCCGTCAACTCATGCCAGGCGTACTCCGTTCCCGGCATCTGCTTATAGATCGGCGTTCCTGTCTGAAATAGCACCGAATTCGCAAACACCGCCACACGCCCCGTCGAGTGCAGCGCCGTCCCCGTCCCCACCAGCTCCATCATGTAAAACCGCACCAGCCCCACCTCAATCACCTCGCCCGTCACCCCGGCCACCGTGATCCGGTCGCCCACCCGCACCCCATACCGCCCCACAATAAAAAAGTACGCCGCCACGCTCAACAAAATGCTCTGCAAGCCAACCGCGATCCCCGCCGTGATAAACCCGGCAAACGTCGCCAGTGAACTGAACTGCGTCACAAAGCCGAAGATCAGCACCAGCCCCGTCAGAAACCCGAACACAATCCTCCGCATCAGCAGCAACTGCCGCCGCCGCCGCAGGTCGGCCACATACTTCACCGCCGCCCGGTTCACCAGGCGGTTGGCCAACGCCAGCAACCCCAGCGCGAGCGCGATCCAACCCACCCGAATCAGCAGATGCCGCAGCATGTCGTCCTTTTCCGCATCCACCGTCGCCCGCCACGTCGTCAGCGTGCCGCGCGCATTGTCCAGCAGCACCGCCTCCTGGTTCAGCGGCAACATCGCACTCGCCAAAATCTGGAACGTCGCCGTCAACTGGTCAAATTTCTTCCGCGTGTTCAACAGGTCCTGCGCATCGGTCGTCGGCGTAGCCTGCAAATTCACCGACTGCTGCGTCAACGCCTGCCCCTGCGCAATCGTCGACCGCAGCACCTTCACAAATGGCGTCCGCATGTCCTCCGCCTGCTTGCTCAGCAGGTCGATCGACTTCGTCTGCCCGTCAATCGTATGCAGCGTCGACAGCAACTGAAACACCACCGAAGCCTGCGTCGACACGCCCGCATCCTGCGCCGCCGTCAGGCTCCCCAGCACCGGCGGCGGCGGCGTCTTCACCGGGTTGCTCAGCAGCTCCGGCGCAGAGCGTTGCAGCCGGTCAATATCACCTGCCAACCCCGTCTGGATCTGCTGCGCGCGAAAGCTGTTTACCCTCCCTAGCGCGTCAACCATCGCCTTCTGCAGCTCAATCCCGCCCTCCACCTGCTGCTCCTGTTGCATCAGTGCCGCACGCTGCCCAGCCCGCGCCTTCGCGATCTGGCCCTCCAGCGTGGCATCCTGCGCCTGCAACTCGCTCAGCCGTTCGGTAGCAGTGGCACGAAGCGCCGCAATCCGCTCCGCCTGGCTCTGACTACCCTGCCCATTCTCCGCACCAGGGGCCGGTGACGACACCGCGCCAGGAACCCGGTTGATCAACGCCGCTACGTTCTTTGCCGCCTGGAACGCCAGCGACGCAATCTGCGTCGCCTCACTCTGACTCTGCTCCTCGTACAAAACATCGCTCGGCTCCCCCACCTTCTGCACCGGCACCGTCGCTGACCGGTAATACCGCAACACCGCATTCAAATGCTCCCGCACCGCCGCGCTCCGGTGCCCCACATCGATCCCCGTATCAACCAACGGCGGTAGCTTCGTAATCTGCGCCAGCAACGCCGCTCCCGATTCCGCGCTCTTCAGCGCCGCCGTCGCGCTCTCCACCGTGGCGCTGCTCGGCTTGGCCGCCGCCGTTGCACTCGCGCCCAGGGCTTGCGTCGCTCCGCTACTGGCGGACACCCCAACCGCCGAGATCCCGACAGCCGTCCCCGCAGCCGTGCTGCCCGTACCTCCACTCGCCCCCACGCTCCCCGCCGCCGCACCCTGCCGCGCCTCTACGACCGACGGCAACCCCAATCCGCCCAGAACCGCAAAACCAACAACCCAACCCGCCAACCCTCTCCACTTCACCGCATGCCTGAAAGCCAAAATCACCAACCTCGATCACCAAAACTGCACGTGCTCTGCCCAGCGCCCTCGGCGCGTCCAACGACGGCCTGAGCCAAAGTCCCCAGGTCAACCGCAACCGGCAACATGGCGAGCCGAGGACCCGCACCATCACCTTTTGGGGCATCGCAGCCCCCCTCAAGTCTACGACGCCCCGCACCTCTCCTGTGCCGCCCGCCCGCATGCAAACAGCCGTCAGCGAGGTTGCAGACCCTCTCCCCCGAAAGCTGCAAAGTACCCCATCAAAGCCTCTGTTTCTGGTACTTTAGCCGAAGCAGGGGAGGGGGGAGGGGTACCTCGAACACCCTCACCCAATCCGCAAAGACTCAATCGTCCGGCTCAACTCCGCCTGCGCCGCAACCCTCTTCTCCTCCAACGCCGCCCGGTCCCGCTTCAACCCCGCCAACGTATCCTCCTGCCCATTCAACTCCTCCGTATACCGCTTCACCAGCGCCCGCTCCTCCGCCGATCCCTTCAACGCCCCAAGATTCTCCCGAACCCGCTTCTGGTCCTCCCCAATCGCCCGCTCCTTCGCCTCCACCGCCCCAATCTGCCTGTCCAAATCCGCCACCCGCCGCTTCGCCGCAAACACCGGCTCCAGTTGCGCCAACACCTTCGGATCCGCCGCATTTCCCCGGAAATACGCCGTCAACTGCTCCTCCGAGCTATCCGCCAGCCGGAAATACTCATCCACCGTCCGCCGCTGCACCACGCTCAACTCCGCCGCCCCATGCGCCGCCACCTTCACCTCGAACCGGTAAACCCCGGGCGTCGTCTCCGCCGGCTTCGCCGCCCCCTCATCCAGCGTCCACCCCTGCCGCCGCGGCTCCTCCAACACCACCGTCCGTCCTACCGGGGCCGCATCGCTCACCTTGTACTTCGCCTCAGCCACCTCCGAATTTGCCGCTCGCAACACCCCTTTATCCACCGAAACACTCGTGATCCGCCGCGTATCCGTCCCCGTCTCCGGCGTCACAAACACCGCCTGGTCCACCGCATAGCTCAACAACCGCCGCTCCCCCGGATGCACCGGATCCACCAGCCCCTCCCCCGCAAAAGCCCCGTTCTCCACCACCGAAAACGATCCCCGGTCCAGCGTCAACCCCGAGCTGTTCGTAACCCAAAGCGCCCGCAAAGGCCGCGCCTCCCCCCGCGACCACAACGTCACACTCTCCACCGGCAACCGCGCCTGCAAAATAGGCACCAACGCCGACCCATTCCGCGGAATCGTCACCGGATCCGTCAGGTTATACGCAAAGAAATCATCGAAAGAGGCGGTAACCACCTTCGCCTCCGTAGATTCCCGCGCCTCCTGCTCATACAAAAGCGGCGCAGGCGCCTCCACCGTAACCGACTCGCTCGACGCCATTGCCCGGCCCCTCAACATGTTCTGCGATCTCGGAGCCTTCGGCCGAGCCGACGCCACAACTGGGCCACCAATGCCACTCCCCGTTCCGGCCGAACTCCCAAGCAACGACGTCGGATTCCCCGCAGAACCGCTACTTAAGTCCGCCGACGCGCTCCCGGGAGGCGGCGCAGCAGGCATCCCATTCTCCGCCGACTCATGCGTCTGCGGCGTAGTCTGCGCATTCTCCGCAATCGGCACCTCCGGCCGCCGGTCATAGATCGGCTGAGAAATCGGCTGCAGAAAACTCTGCGGACTCCCCGCAATCAAACTCAACCGCACATCCTTCCAGTCCTCCCCCGTCGTGTTATCCACCACCGAAAACCCCTGCACCGTCGCCATCCCATCCCCCGCACCCCCACCCTCCGCTCCCGCCGTCAACAACACCCGGTACGTCGACTTCCACACCGGCACCTCCGACAAAAACGACACCTCCAGCATCCGGCTCCCCGCCCCGCGATCCGTCAGCACCAGGTGCCGCACCCCCTCCGTCCGGTTCCGGTCCAGCAACTCCAGGTACGTATTCAAATCCGCCCGCAACCCCGCATCCAGCAGCCGCACCACCGTATTCGGCCCCAACTCCACCGTCCGCGTCGCCCCACTATCCGCAATCACCGTCAGAAACCGCCGCTCGACCGTCGGCTTTGACTGATCACCACCCTCAGCCGCCCCACCCCTTATCTCCAGCGACAACAACCTCCCCGTAAACACCGCCCCGGACCCCGTCACCTCCACCCGGGCCCCCTTCAACGCCCCAAACAAATCAGCCTGCGAAGGATCCTGCCCCAGGTTCAACGGCAGCGTCTGCAACTGCTGCTCCAGCGGCGTAGTCGAGTTATAGTTCGCCCCCGTCACGTGCCCGCCCCCCAGATCCACCGCCGTCAAGCTCTGCAAGGCATCATTCAACTGCGCCGAGGTCAGATCCAGACTCACCGCCGCATCCCCATTCACCCGCCCCTCATGCTCAAAGAACCCCACGCCATTCTTATAGAGCGACACATGCGTCACCCGAAGCTGCGTGGGTGCCGCTACGCCGGAGACCTTCGCCGCCGCCGCCGCACTCACGGCACGCGGCCTGCCCGCAACCACCTGTCCCAACCCCGCTAACTCAACAAAAGGAAGAAATAAGGCACACGTTACCCAAGCACGCATGGGCGCTCCTGTCTGGTATTGCTGCCTTATAGACCCTGCCCACCCCGCTTTTGTTCCCTTCGCCCGAAAAGAAAGATCACGTCACGCATCCCTGCCTAAGAACACGGGCTGAATATGCCTCGTGAAGAGGTTCTCCGTCACGTTGCGTGCAATCACGTCCTCATTGGCTTCGAGAGCCTCGGTGAAGCGCGATCCCATCTTCGCCGCTACCTTGAACCCCACATGCAGCAGCTGCCGCAGGTTGGGGTTATACGCTTCATCGCCTTCATCATGCCGCAGCGCGCGCACATACGCCTCGCTGCTCCATCTCTCTACTGTCTCCGGCAACGGCAGCCTGCTCCGGTCGATATCGATCACAGTCGCATACGGCACACACAGCTCCTCGGCATGCTCATATGCGTCGCGGTAGACCTCCTTCGCGATCGCCAGACCACCCCCACCCGCCTCCGCCAAACCAATCAACTCCTCCAGCCACGTCGTCCCCGCCGTCTTCAAATGCACCCCCGCATCAAACTCCTTCAACCCCGCCCTGATAGCCCCGTAAATGGAAAACTTGTCCGACCCGGAATGCACACTCAGCTTCAAGTTCTTCCGCATCCGGTAGCGCTCCACGGCATAAGCGATCGTCGCCACATCCTCGCGAAACTCCTTCGCAAACTGCGCGACATCGCCGGCATAATCCACGCCCTTGTTGAACCGCCCCGTGAACTTCGGTGCAATCGTCTGCACCGGAATACCCTCATCCGCAATCGCCGCCAGGATGATCAGCAGCTCAGCTGGCGTCTGCGGCCGGTCCGTCTCATCCATTGAGATCTCCGCCACAAACCTGCCTTCGCCCTTGCGCGCCGCCACCGCCCGGTAGATCTCCCCCGCCAATTGCACCGCCGACAAAAACTGTTTGGCGGTACTCTCTGCCAGCGCTCGATCGATCCGGAACGGCTGCGCAACTCCTGGAATCGCCACCTCGCCAAGCAACTCCGGATGTCGACCCAAAAACTCGGCAATGTCAGAATCGTTGTGCTTCTTCCCGATATCCTCCGCGACATCGATCGTAAAGAAATCACAGGGCTCCACAAACCGGCCAAACGTCTGCAGATTGATATGATCCGCATCGACGAAATACGGCTTCGTCCACCCCGCCGCCTTCACCGCCGCATCCGCCGCAGCCCGCGTCGTCGCAGGCTCCGAACCAAGGATCAAGTGCTCGCGATTCGACTTGTTCCAGACCGGGGCAACGTCAACGCCCGCTTCCTCCGCCAACATGCACGCGCGCAACTGCGCCGCAGCCTGATGCGCAAACCGGTCACCTACCCCAATCGAAAACTTCGGCAACTCCAACACATCACTCATTGATTCACTCCACTCGCCAGAAAGCCGCCATCCACCACAATCGTCTGCCCACTCGTATACGAAGCCGCCTCGGATGCCAGGTACACCGCAGCCCCTACCAACTCCTCCACCCTGCCAAACCGCCCCATCGGCGTCCGCATCCGCAACTCCATCCCTCGCGCCGTCCCATCCAGCAACTTCGCATTCAACTCCGTCGGAAACACCCCCGGCGCAATCGCATTCACCACCACCCCACCCCGCGACCACTCCACCGCCAACGACCGCGTCAACGACACCATCCCCGCCTTGCTCGCCGCATACGCCGCCACCTCGTTCAACGCCACAAAGGAATTCAACGAGGCAATGTTCACAATCCGCCCATACCCCCGCGCCAGCATCCCCTTCCCAAACACCTGGCAAGCCCGCAGCGTTCCCGTAAGGTTCGTCTCAAAAATGTCCCGCCACTCCGCTTCCTCCATCGTCAGCGTCGGCGTTCGCTTGATCCTCCCCGCCGCATTCACCAGGATGTCCACCTTCCCGAACGCCCCCACGCAAGCCGCTTCCAACGCCTCCACCTGCGCCCGGTCCCCAAGATCCGTAGGCTGCCGCAGCGTCCGCTTCCCCAGCGCTTCAATCTCCCCCGCAACCTCGTCCACATGCTCCGCACGTCGCCCCGTGCTCACCACATCGGCACCCGCCTGCGCCAGCCCAAGACTCAACGCCCGCCCAATACCAGAGGTCCCGCCAATCACCACCGCAACCCGGCCGTCCAAACTCAAAGGATGTTTCATTCCCTCTCCCAACACCGCACTCACAACCGGTAAGCCTTCCGCACCAGGTCCGACGTCAATGCCTGCGCCACATCGAACGCCTCATCCTCATGCAACCGGTGCTCCGCAACAAGCCGCCCCAGAAACGCGCAATCGATCCGCCGCGCCATGTCATGCCGCGCAGGAATCGACAAAAATGCCCGCGTATCGTCGTTAAATCCCACCGTGTTGTAAAAACCCGCCGTCTCCGTAGCCTGCTCCCGAAACCGCATCATGCCTTCGGGACTATCGTGAAACCACCACGGCGGTCCCAGCCGCAAACACGGGTAATGTCCCGCCAGCGGCGCCAGTTCACGGCTATACGTCGTCTCATCCAGCGTAAACAGAATGATCGTCAACTCACGCTCATTCCCAAAGCGATCCAGCAGCGGCTTCAACCCACGCACATAGTCTGTACGCATCGGAATGTCCGCACCCACATCCCGCCCATACCGCTCATACAACACCCGATTGTGGTTGCGGTAAGACCCCGGATGAATCTGCATCACCAGCCCATCTTCCAGGCTCATCGCAGCCATCTCCGTCAGCATCTGCGCACGAAACAGCTCACTCTCCTCGATCGTTGCCTGCCCGTTCCGCACCTCGGCATACAGGCGCTCGCAATCCGTGAGCGGGAGGTCTGCTGTCGCTGCCGTCGGGTGCCCGTGATCCGTCGCCGTCGCCCCCATCGCGCGAAACCGTAGCCGCGCCTTCCGCAACGCCGCAAGGTAACCCTGCCAACTCCCCGTATCCTCGCCAGTCTGCTCACCCAGGCGCTTCAGGTTCTCCGCAAAGCCCGCGAACTCAGGATCGGTAACGGAGTCGGGCCGGAACGTCGGCAGGATGCGCGCCTTCCATCCCGACTCGCGAATCACCTTGTGATACCTGAGATCATCCAGCGCCGAATCCGTAGTCGCCAGCACCTCAAGATGGAAGCGCTCATAAAGCGCACGCGGACGAAACGCAGGCGTCGTCAATGCCTCCGAGATCCGGTCGAAGTAGAGGTCTGCCGTGCTTCCGTTCAGCCGTTGCGCAAGCCCGAAGAGCTCCTGAAAGGCGTAGTCCAGCCACAGCCGCGTTGGTGTTCCGCGAAAGAGATAGTAGTGCTTTGCGAAGATGCCCCAGACCCGCCGCGGGTCCCGAATCGTCTCCGCCCCGATCTCCAGATCCTCGAACGTCACCCCCTGGCTATACAGCATGCGATGAACGTAATGATCGGGCTGAATGAACAAACTCGCCGGGTCGGGAAACGCCTGGTCCTCCGCGAACCACTTCGCCCGCGTGTGCCCGTGCGGACTCAAAATCGGACTGCGCCGCACGCTCTCATACAAACGCGCCGCCACACCGCGGGCCGCTGGATCAGACGGAAACAAACGCATCTCATGCAGCAACGACATCTTTCCTCCGCAACGCCAACCAACCTGTTATACATGCCTGCCCCGTCTGCGGTAGAGGCAGCGGGACGGATCGTCAAATCCACATCACCATGAGGGCTTACGAGCAAAGCAGCCCGAACGATGAAGACGTAAGAACATCCTGGGTGGAACTGTTCTCCTGCTCAAAACAAGCCTGCGAAGAGTACCCTTCGAGCTGCAGAACAAGCGCATCCTTGTGAATGGAATGGTCTTGAATCCCGATGCCCCCGGCATGCCCGCAGTCGACCCCTTAGCCGCACACGCGTCCCTCCAGGGCAAGCCTCTGCTGCGTTTTGCCAACGCCGTCAAGGAATACGCCACGGAGGGTGGACGTGTTCGTGCCCTGGATGACCTGACGCTCGATGTCGCAGCGGGCAGCTTCCTCGCCCTCGTCGGTCGCAGCGGATGCGGCAAATCCACTCTCCTGAACCTTGCTGGCGCGATGGACTTTCCAAGCTCCGGTCAGGTCCTGCTGGACGGCGTAGCCACAGCCAACCTGAAGGACGCGGAGTTAACGCGACTTCGCCGGGAGAAGGTAGGCTTCATCTTTCAGTCTTTCCAGCTTCTTCAGACCTTGAGTGTGGTTGAAAATGTAGAACTCCCGCTTCTTCTGGCAGGAAGCGCGCAACCGCGGGGCCGTGCGCTGGAGCAGCTGGAGGCGGTCGGCCTCCGCGATCTCGCGGGGCGAATGCCCCATCAGCTCTCCGGCGGACAGATGCAGCGCGTGGCGATCGCCCGAGCGCTTGTCGCCGGCCCCCGGCTCATCCTTGCCGATGAACCTACAGGAAATCTCGACACAGCCATCGGCAACTCCATCCTTCAGCTTCTGCAAGGCATCTGCCGCGAGAGGCACACGACCATTCTGATGGCAACCCATAGCGCGGAAGCTGCTGCCTTCGCCGATTCCATCGTTCGCCTGCGAGATGGTCATCTCGAAGAGATTGTGCACAACTGAAATGGCATCCCTCGCGCTGCTGTACCGGTTGATCTTTCGTCCCATGCTGCGCGAACGCGGGCGCTCCATCCTCATCCTCGCAGCCGTCGCGCTGGGCGTGTCGGTTGTTCTCGCGATTGACCTCGCCAGCAACGCCGCCGCGGGATCCTTTCGCTCCTCGATGGAAACGCTCTCCGGCGATAACGACCTGGAGATCACCGCGGCGGGCGGTGTGCCCGACACGATCGTCGGCAAGCTCGATACGCTGCCATACCCTCTGCGGGTAAGCCCCCGGATCGAGGACCATGCGTCCGTGGGCGAGGCCGGGCAGACGGTACCGCTCATCGGCATCGACCTCGTCGCCGAGGCAAGTCACTACGCCGGCGAGGGCGCGAAGCAGAAATCCGAACAGGATTCTGACTGGGGCAGCCTGCAGCACATCAATGACCCCGATGCCGTGTGGGTCACGCGTGGTCTCGACAAGCATGTCGGCGAGCACGTCACGCTGCTCATCAACGATGCCGCCCGGGACTACGTGGTGCGCGGCATCATCCCGGCCTCGGAGCAGGTAGGAACCGATGCTGTCGCCATGGACATCGGCGCGGCGCAAACAGCCACGGGCAAGACGGGCCGCCTCGATCGCATCCTCATCAAGCTGCCGGACCACAACCACCCGGAGGAGTGGCAGGCAAAGCTGCATGCGGCGCTCGGAGACAGCATCCAGCTCCAGCCGCAAGGCAGTGAGACCGCCGCCAACCGCAAAATGCTTTCCGCCTTCCGCTGGAATCTGCGCGTGCTCAGCTACATCGCCGTGCTCGTCGGCGCGTTCCTGATCTACAACACGATCTCGGTCTCCGTGGTCCGGCGTCGCGCACAGATCGGCACCGTGCGCGCGCTCGGGGCAAGCCGTACCGCGGTTCTGCTGGCGTTCCTAAGTGAGGCAACGATCTTCGGCCTCATCGGTTCAGCGCTGGCTATACCGCTGGGCCGCTTGTTAGCCAGCGGTGCCGTGCGCCTTCTGTCGGCAACGGTCGATGCGCTGTACATCTCAAGCCGGCCAGGCGCCATGGCGATCTCTGCGGCCTCGCTCGCGCTCGCATTCCTGGTGGGCGTCGGTGTCACGCTGGTCTCGGCACTCAGCCCGGCACTGGAAGCCTCACGTGTTCCGCCCACGGAAGCCATGGCACGCGGCGCCAGGGAGTACGCCGTTCGTGTGGAGCGCAAGCGCGACCTCCTCGCGGCCGGCATCTTCGCCGTTCTCGCAGCCGCCGCGTCCCAGGCACCGGCCATCGCGGGCAAGCCCATGTTCGGCTACCTTGCCGCGCTTCTGCTCATCGCGTCCTGTGCCCTGGCCGTTCCCACACTGGTCGAAAGCGTCATGTCAGCCTCCTCCAGTCTGCTGCAGCGGACCGGCGGCATCGAGGCGCTGCTTGCCTCGCGAAGCCTGGTAGGCTCCCTGCGCAGAACGTCGGTACTGGTCTGCGCGCTCGCCACCGCCATCGCCATGATGACCTCCGTGGCCATCATGGTCGGCAGCTTTCGGCAGACCGTCATCAGCTGGATGAGCACGCAGCTGCCGGCCGATCTTTACCTCCGTCCCGCGGGCAGTCCATCGGCAGACCGGCACCCCACCATCGCGCCGGAGCTCACCCAGCAACTCACCACGCTGCCGGGTGTGGCCTATGTCAGCCGCTTCCGCGCGTACGAGATCGAGTTCGAAGGCCTGCCCATCACCGTGGCCTCGGTAGAGACCAACATACCGCGCTATGACCAGACGTCCGGCTTCGTCTCCGGCAGGGCGCCGCAGGCGGTTCTCAACGACCTCGCACAGCCGGGCACGGCCATGGTAAGCGAACCCTTCACCATCAAGCACCACGTCAAAACAGGCGATGTCATCACCCTTCCCCTCGGCTCGCAGATGGCCCGTCTGCGCATCGTTGACGTCTTCTTCGACTATGCGAACGAGCGCGGCTATGTGATCATCTCCCGGCAGAACATGCTGTCCTACCTGCATGATCCGGCCGCCTCCAACCTCGCCGTGTACGTGGCGCCTGGCGCCGATCTCGAGGTGGTCCGCGGCGAGATCCAGCGCGCGGCGGCCCATCGCGACATCCTCATCTTCTCCAACGGCCAGCTGCGCCACGAGGCCATTCGCATCTTCGACCAGACCTTCGCCATCACGTATGCGCTCGAGGCCATCTCGATCATGGTGGCCGTCATGGGCATCGCGGGCGCCTTGATGTCCATCGTCTTTGACCGCCGGCGCGAGTTCGGTCTGCTGCAGTACCTCGGCGCAGCCACAGGACAGATTCGCAAGCTCATTCTTGTGGAGGCAGGGCTCATCGGCATCCTTTCGAACATCGCCGGCCTGGTGCTCGGCGTGGCGCTCTCCTTCATCCTCATCTTCGTCATCAACAAGCAGTCTTTCGGCTGGACCATCCGATTCCACTGGCCAGTGGGTGTGCTGCTGGGGGCCTTGAGCGGCGTGTATATCGCCACGGTGCTGGCGGGCATCTATCCGGCACGCGCCGCCCAACGCCTCAGTCCGATCGAGGTTGTCCATGAGGATTAAGCTGCTGTCTCTTCTGCTCGCCTTCTTATGTCTCCCCCTCGCGGCGCAGCAATACGTGCCCGCCTTGCCGGGATACCACTACGAGTTCCCGCGTGACCACTTCAGCCATCCGGAATACGGCACAGAATGGTGGTACTACACCGGCAATCTGAAGGCTAAAGATGGCCATCGCTTCGGCTTCGAACTGACCTTCTTCCGGCAGGGCGTCTCGCACACAAACGGCACCTCGGCCTGGTATGTGCACGATCTCTACATGGCGCATCTTGCCTTAAGCGACATCAGCGGCGGTCGCTACTACGCAACAGAACGGCTCAATCGCGCGGGGCCGGGTATCGCCGGGATCGACGCAGCGTCGCACGTTGTCTGGAACGGCGACTGGAAAACCACCATCGCTCCCAACACGCATGCGCTTCATGGCATCGGCGACAACTTCTCCTTCGATCTCAACGCCATCCCGGAGAAGCCACCCGTCATCCATGGTGTCGGCGGTGTAAGCCAGAAGGCAGAAGGCACAGGCCACGCCTCGCACTACATCTCGTTCACGCGAATGAAGTCCTCAGGCGAAGTCACGCTCGATGGAACGCAGTACCAGGTGGATGGCGATACGTGGATGGACCACGAGTTCTTCAGCGAGTCGATGAACGGCAACGAAGTGGGATGGGACTGGTTGAGCGTTCAACTGGACGACAACAGCGAACTGATGCTCTACCGCTTGCGCCACGGCGATGGAAGCGTCGACCCGTACTCCTCCGGCACTTACATAGACCCGCAGGGCAGGAGTCAGCATCTTGCCCTGCGCGACTTCACGATGACGCAAGCAGGCGCAACCTACAAAAGCCAGAAGACAGGCGCGACCTATCCCATCGCGTGGTCCGTCGCGATCCCTGCTCTGAAGCTGCAGATCGGCATCTCTACTCCTCTAAACAGCCAGGAGTTCGTGAGCCGTTTTGGGCCAAGCTACTGGGAGGGAGCGATCGACATCAACGGGCAACGGGATGGGAGAGCGGTGCGAGGTGCAGGCTACCTGGAGATGACCGGCTATTCCAGTGCGGGGGGCAAGCTCTTCGCGGCGTCGCCACGATAAGTCGGAAAGGGCTCCGAAGCGCCTGTATTCCGCCTCTTCTTCCTTCCCTATCGTTCCGCTCTGCGGCACGATCCGCGCCGCAAAGCGCGGACGTGCCGCAAAGCAGGGAACAAGCCCGAAAGCTGCTCAGCAGGGCTCCAAGTCGACGGTAGCCCGTAAGGGCGCCCGCGTCTGTGCAATAACGCACAGACGAAACCAGCGCCCTGTCGTACTTCGAAAGGCTTTAGTAGAAGATGGGAAGTCACCG
>CAZZWG010000023.1:0-26171 GCA_964657685.1 Verrucomicrobia bacterium Tous-C9LFEB
CGTGCAGAATGCGCGGCGGGTGCTGGTGTGCAGTGGCAAGATCGGGCACAACCTGCGGGTGGAGCGGGCGAAGCGAAAGATCAACGATGTAGCAATCGTGTTTGTGGATCAGCTATACCCCTGGCCGGAGCAGGAGTTGCTGCACGCGTTGGGGATGCACGCGGGGGCAAAGGACATTGTGTGGGTACAGGAAGAGCCGGCGAATATGGGGGCTCTCTCCTACGTGATGCCGCGGTTACGGCTCATTGCCCATGACCGGCCGGTCATTTCGGTGAAGCGGACGGCTTCGGCGAGTCCGGCTACGGGGTCGGCGAAGGCGCATGAGTTGGAGGAGCGGACGTTGATTGATCTGGCTTTGGGGCACTAGGGACCGGGGTGTCGGTCTCCCTCAGCCAGAGCTGGTGGGAGATCCTGGGCTGTTCGGGGCCGGTGTGGAGCGCCCAGACGCGTTCACGACAGGCTGAGTCGGCGGCGGTGGTGCGTTCGCGGGAGCGCAGGTAGTCGAGCCAGCTTTCCATGATGAAGGTTTCGTTGAGGTGCTCGGGGTCGTTGGCATCGCGGTAGATGGCCCAGCGGATGGCGCCGTCGCGGAGACGGACGCCCTTGAGCTGGTAGATGGCGTGGGTGAAGGCGTGAAGATTGGCCGGCTCCACGCGGTAGTCGATGGAGATGCGGACGGGGCCGTCTTCGGGGTCGGGGGCTACGGCGAGGTTGGGGACGGGGCGCTTCCATTTGTACGGGGTGAGATCAGGGAGAATGCCTTTGAGGATGGGGATTCGGAGAAGAAAAGGCAGGGTCGCGGTCATGCAGGCTGCGGCGCTGAGCAGGGCCGTACTGACGGAGGTGCGTTCAGCGACGGCGCCCCAGGTGACGCTGCCGAGCGCCATGCCGCCCTGGAAAGTCATGAGATAGAGGCCCAGAGCGCGAGCGGAGACCCAGCTTGGCGCCGCGAGTTGGACGCTGACGTTAAGGGTGGACATGCTGGCGGTCCAGGCGAAACCGGCGCCGAGGAGGGTGAGGATGACGAGTGCCGGGATATGGACGAGCGCCAGGAGGGCGAGAGCGACGACATAGTAGAGGGAGGTTACGGTGAGGAGCGTGGTGGCCTCGACCTGGCGGCGGATGCGTGCGAGGAGAGTGGCTCCTATGACGGCGCCTACTCCTAAAGAGCCGTTGAGGATGCCGTAGCCCATCGCTCCCTGGTGGAGATCGCGTTTGGCGACGAGGGCGAGGAGCGACCAGATCGCGCTGACGAAGAAGGTGAAGCCGAAGGCGCGAAGGAGCGATCCCTGCAGGGTGGGGGAAAAGCGCAGGTAGCGTAGGCCGGAGCGGACGGAGCCAGCAATGCGCTCGGCGGGGAGAGTGCTCTTGAAGAGCGGTTGGCGATGCCAGCGCCAAAGAATCCAGATGACGCCGGCGAAGGAGGCTGAGTTGAGCGCAAAGACCCAGCTGGCGCCGGTGTCCGCACGAGTGTAAGCGGCGACGAGGAGGCCGCCGAGCGCGGGGCCGACGGCGCGGGCGAGGTTGTTGCTGGCGGCGTTGAGGGTGACGGCGTTGGCGAGTTCGTTTTGGGGGACCAGTTCGGGAACGATGGCCTGCCAGGCGGGGTTGTTCATCGCCGAGCCGATATTGAGCAGAAACGTGAAGGCGAGGAGGGAGAAGGGGGAGACCCACCCGGCGAAGGTGAGGATGGCGAGGATGGCAACGGAGGCGAGCATCCAGGCCTGCCAGAAGATGAGGATGCGGCGCCGGTCGTAGATGTCGGCGGTGGCGCCGGCGAGCAGGCCGAGGAGAAGGACCGGCAGACTGGCGGCGGTCTGCATGAGGGCGATAAGGAGGGGGGAGGTGGTGAGGACCGTCATCAGCCAGGTGCCGGCTGTGTCCTGCATCCAGGTGCCGATGCCAGAGACGGTGGAGGCGATCCAGCGGTCGCGGAAGAGTGCGAGGCGGAGAGGCGCGAAGGCGCCCTGGCCGGAGGCGGATGCTTCGTCGCCGGCGCGCACGGGGGTGCTGAGGTCGGTCGCGTCTACCTTGCCGGTTTCGCCCACGGCTGTTGGATGCGGCGCAGGCCTTGGGTTCGGGAAGAACTTCGGTCCGGGGTGAAACGTATCATCGGGATATGCGCGCGCTTATGCTGCTGACTCTTGCTTCCATCCTGGGGATTGCGCCTGGTTCGACCGAAGGGCAGGAGGCCGCGCCCTCGTCATCCGCGCCGAGCACGGCTGCGGGTGTGCCGGGAAGCGCGCCTATGCCGGATCCGAATGCGTTGTTGAGCGACGTGGAGCAGAACCAGAGGAAGCTGGAGGCGCTGCAAAAGGACTATACGTACCACGTCCATACCGACGAACAGGAACTCAGCAAAGACGGCGGGGTGAAGAAAACCGAGACGGAAGAAGCCGAAAGCGTGACGATCGACGGCGTGCGGGTGAACCGGATTGTGGCGCGCAATGGGAAGCCGCTGACCCCGGAGGAGCAGCAGAAAGAGAGCGAGCGGGTGGATAAGGCGGTCGCGCGGGCAAAGGAGAGGCAGGCCAAAGTCGCGTCCAGGGGGGGTGAAACGGACGCACGGGGTGATGAGGTGATGCCACTTTCGCGGATCCTGGAGTTGGGCACTTTTTCGAATCCGCGCCGGGTGGAGATGGGAGGACGATCAACGATTGTTCTGGACTATGCGGGCAATCCGCAGGCGAAGACGCACACTACCTTTGAAGGGATCATGCGGGATGTGGTGGGAGCCGTGTGGATCGATGAGGCGGATCGCGTGATGATGAGGGCGCAAGGGCATTTTCTGAATGATTTCAAACTCGGAGGCGGCCTGGTTGCAGATGTGCGGAAGGGTACGAATTTCGAATACCAGGCGACGCGCGTGGGCGATGGCGTGTGGCTGCCGGCTGCGATCGACGGCAAAGGAAGTGTGCGGGTGCTGCTTTTCGCAAACTTCAACGGCCACATGCACGTGACAACGAGCGACTATCGGCGCTTTCGCACGAGCGCGACGATTGTGGGTAGCCACGGCGTGATCGGTCCGGATGGAACGCCGGTGACGGAACCGCAGGCAGCGCCCGAGACGCCTGCCGCCCCTCAGACGGGGCCCGATTTGCCGCACGACTGAAGCACGAAGGGAGGCCTGAGCCTCCCTTTGTGACCGTTTTCGATGGTGAGCCGTCGTCCTGCTGTTTTACAGCGGCTGAACGTCGGACGCTTGCCAGCCTTTCGGTCCCTTGACTACATTGAACTGGACCGCCTGGCCTTCCTGCAGGCTTTTGAAGCCGTTCGTGTTGATGGCCGAGTAATGCACAAAAACATCCTCACCGTTTTGGCGGCTGATGAAGCCGAAGCCCTTTGCGTCGTTAAACCACTTCACTGTTCCCTGTTCCATGTCTCGCGATTCCTTGTAGTACGTTACTGACGCTGAACCCAAATCTCGGCTTCGACGGCGAGTTTCCGGCAGAACCTGTGCATTTGTTTCAAACGGTGAGCAAATGTTAGCACGGAGATTGCGACGGACAAGGGAATTTTTCGGGGCATTTTCAATGCAACAGGTCTAGCCGCGGGTCGTGGACGAGGAGTTGACGGCTTCCTGCACCAGGCTCTCGACGCGCTGCAGAACTTCATCCAGGGTGAGATGGGTGGTATCGAGTACGGTAGCGTCCGGGGCGGCGCGGAGGGGAGACTCGGCGCGGCTGCGGTCGCGGGCGTCGCGTTCGCGGAGATCGTTCAGAACCGCGACCTCGGTTTCACGGGCGTCGGCAGGCTCGGTCTGTAGATAGCGACGGTTGCCGCGCACTTCCGGGGCGGCGTCGAGGAATATTTTTACCTCGGCGTCCGGAAAGACCACCGTGCCGATGTCGCGACCTTCCATGACGACGCCTCCCTTGCGGCCGAGAGCGCGTTGCTGGTCGACCATCCATTGGCGGACGCGAGGGTGGATGGAGATGCGGGAGGCGGCGGCGGTGACATCGGGTTCGCGGAGCCGCCCGGAGACCTGGACACCGTCCAGCAGAACGCGGTTTCCGTCGCGCTGTGGCTCAAGGACGATGCGTGTGACACCGGTGATTGCCATCAGTTCCGCTTCATCGTCGAAGTTGAGGTCGCTCTGTATGGCCTTGAGCGCCAGGGCACGATACATGGCACCGGTTTCAAGGTTGAGGAAGCCGAACTTGCGTGCAAGGTGCGACGCGACTGTGCTTTTTCCGGCTCCGGCCGGCCCATCGATCGCGATCACGGGCCGGGTGCGCGGGAAGGGCGCCGTGCTCATGCTTCGTCCTCCGGACGGGGTTTCCGGGCTGGGCGTTCGGTCCGAGGCTTGCCGGCGAAGGGCTTACCGAACGACGGTTTTCCGGCGAATTTGGACGGAGCCTTTTTGAAGGCAGGCCGGAAGCCGCCTGCGCCTGCCGGCCTGGGTCCCCGATCGAAGCCTGGACGGGCTGGACTGCGGCCTTCGCGAGAGAAGCCCCCGGCGGAGGGTCTGCCGGGGCCACGATTCTCGCGGGGCGCGCCGTCGCGTGGGGCACCTTCGCGCGGACGGAAGGGGCGTGCTCCCCCTTCGGGACGGGGACGGAAGGGACGCGAATCGCCTTCGGTTCTGGGCCGGAAAGGGCGTTGTGGGCGATCACCGCCTTCGGGATACGGACGGAAAGGCCGGTCACCAGCTTCGGGGCGGGGACGGGAGGGGCGATCGCTGCCCTCCGTGCGCGGGCGGAAGGGGCGTGGCGGGCGGTCGCCGCTCTCGGGGCGCGGACGGAAGGGGCGATCGCCGCCTTCGGGACGTGGGCGGAAGGGGCGCGGTGGACGATCGCCGCCAGGAGCGGAGCGCTCTGGCCGGCCTTCCGTACGGGCTCCGAACGTCTTGCGGGGCGCAAAGGGCCGGTCACCATCACGGCGTGGAGGGCGTGCGTCCGGGCGGGAGGAGAAGGGGCGTGCCGGACGGGCATCGCGTCCGGCACTCGCTTCGCGTTCCCCGCGGGGCGGCCTGTTGGCATCGGCTGCACTGAAGCCACCGGGAGCCGCGCGGTCGGCCCGCGGTGGACGGGCGGCGCGATCTTCGTCCCATGGCCGGTTGAAGGCGGGGCGGTCGGGACTTGTACGGCGCGGTTTGAACTCCCGGTCCGGGAAACCTTCCCGACGGGAAGGCCGCTCGCCGGTGGGGCTGCTGAAGGAACGGCGCTCCGGACGGGGGCGGTCCCCCCCACGGTCCTCGCGTGCCGGGCGCGAGGCACCGGTGCGGAGCGACGGACGTTTGCTGCCTTCGCGGGACACGGGTTTGCCGCGGAGGTTCCGGTCGCCGGGCTTACCCTTGTCGGCAAAGCGACGGATGCGTTCGGGGGCGGCGTCCCCTTCCGGTTTGTCCTGCGATTCTTCCCCGGACGTCCCTTCGACGGCTTCCCTTGACGCCTCCGGCTCTTCGGCTGGCTCGGCAAAGGCGCTGAAGTCGGGAAGCGCGTCGGGCATGTAGAGGACGGCCTTGCCGTTAATGACGCCCTCGGCGAGTTGTCGTCCGGCGACCAAGCCGTGCACCACATCGCGAACGCGGGAACGGGCGGTAAGGGGCGACAGGAAGGCCGCAATCTCTTCCTCGGAAGCGACGTACACCTGGGCCAGGTAGAGCGAGGCCAGGGCGCTGAGGGCGGTAGGTTGCCCGGCATTCGCGCCGGCCTTGATGCCTTTGAGGTAGCGGGCCGTTGTGAGTTCCCACAGGGTGTCGCCCTCGCCCTGCTGGAGGATGGGGAGAACGCGCAGCATTTGCCAGAGGTCCGTGAGGGCACGCGCGATGGCGGATTCAGTGACTTCGCGGCCGATCTCGGAGGTGATGTCGGCGATGGTGAGGGCACCGCGCTCGGTGAGGAGTTCGTAGACGCGCAGGCCCAGGGGCGTGACCTTCACGGCGCCGGAGGTCTCCGGGGCGCGCTTCCAGCCTTTGTCGCCGCGCAGGGTGAAGATGAACGGAAAGGCCTGGGCGGAGACGAGGAAGTCGGGCAGATCACCGGGGCCGCCGAGGAGGTTTAAGGGCACTGCGGAACCTTCGCCCACAAGACGGGCAGTGAGGGTGCGGGCGGTGCCGGTTTCGGCAAGGACAACGGTAGGCCTGGCTGCTCCCAGAGTGGCTTCAACCAGCGACGGAGCGGGGGCGCCCAATGCGTTTCCCTGCGAGGCGAAGAGGATGAGGCCGTAGTTGTTGAGCCAGGTGCGCGCGGCTTCGAGAGTGAGCAGGGCGTCGCCTGCCTGGTGCCACGCCTGGGCGCGGGCTGCCGCGATGTGCGGCTCGTGTAATTCGGGTGCTGTTGCCAAAACTGCCTCTTCTCATGCCACGCATACACAGGCTTTGCCGGTGGCGTGCAGGCCGGACGTGTGTAGAAACCACAAGTCTGGGGATAAGTATGATTGGACGCGAGCGGTGATCCGCACGCGTATGTGGGTGAAGCGAATGACGCTAAGAGGTCAGATGCGCTGAAAAGCCCGCTGAATGTCTTTTAAAGAATACCGCAGCGCGATGGGACGGCCGTGGGGGCAGCTGGTGGGGTGCTCAGTCTTGGCGAGTTCAGCGAGGAGCCAGTCGATTTTGGCGGGTTCCAGCGGGGTGTTGATCTTGATGGCGGCGTGACAGGCAATGGAGGCGGCAATGCGGGTGCGGCGGGACTCGGCGTTCTCGGCCTGCTGCTCGCGGTCACGGACGGCGAGGACCTCTTCCAGCATGCGTTCGAGTTCGCGGCCTTCTAGGCCTACGGGCGTTGCTTTGACGGCGAGGGTGCGCGGGCCGAAGGGTTCAGCCTCAAAGCCGTTGTGTTCGAGTTCTTCGGCGATGGCGGCGAAGGTGACCATCTGTTCGGGGAGCAACTCGACCAGAACGGGCATAAGGAGTCGCTGGCGCTGGACAGCTTCGACCTCGCGTTCGCGGAGGATCTTTTCAAAGAGAACGCGCTCGTGGGCGACGTGCTGGTCAACAATCCAGAGGCCCTCTTCGTTGGTGGCGAGGATAAAGCTCTCGCGGAGCTGACCAAGGGAGCGCAGGGAGCCAAGGGCGTTGAGGGTCGGTTCAACTTCGGGAGGCTCTGCGCCTGGTTCATGTGCTGCCGAGGCTGGTTGAGCGTCGTCGTAGCCGATGGCGAGGGCAGGGCCGGAAAAGCCGAGGCGACCGGGGCTGGGCGGGACGATCGGCTCGCGAAGCTCGAAGCTGGCGGTGTCGTTTGGCTCGATGAGCTCTTCGCTCTGGGCGACGAGGGTGTGAGGTTCGTAAAGCGGTTGATCGATGCCGGGCAGGGGGCTTACGTCTATGGTGAGCGACTCGCTGGCGGTGGGCGCGGCATGCAGCGCGGAGAAGAAGCTGGCCACGGGGCGGGCTTTCATCAGCGCGGCGCGGACCTGATCGCGGACGAAATCATGCACAAAGGCTGATTGACGGAAGCGCACTTCGGTCTTGGCGGGGTGGACGTTGACGTCGAGCTCCTGCGGGGGCAGTTCCAGGAAGAGCAGGACAACGGGGAAGCTGGTGGGCGGGATGATGTTGCGGTAGGCCTCGGTGAGGGCGTGGAGGATGAGGCGGTCGCGGATGAGGCGGCCGTTCGCGAAGACATAAATTGAGTTGCGGTTGAGCTTCTGGAGATCGGGCTTGGAGACGAAACCGGACAGGCGAACGAGGCCGGGCTCGGGCGGTTCGTAGTCTTCGCCGCGCTTCCAGGGGGGTGGCTCGGGGAGGCCGGCGCGGGAGAAGTCAATTTCGGCAGCCAGTGGAATAAGGCTGTCAAAGGTCTCTCGGCCAAAGATCTGGTACAGGCGTTCGCCGGCATTGGCGACCGCCGGGGCGATGACGAGGGCCTGGGTGGCGGAGTGGAGTTCGAAGTGTTTGGTGGGGTGTGCGAGGGCGTAGTGGGTGACTAGGGCGGCGACGTGGCCGAGTTCAGTTTGTTCGGAGCGGAGGAATTTGCGGCGGGCCGGGGTGTTGAAAAAGAGGTCGCGGACGGCGAGGGTGGTGCCCTGCGGGAGGCCGGCATCGTCGACGCGGAGGAGGTTGCCGCCGGCGATCTCGAGCGAGGTGCCGACGGCATCTTCGACGGCGCGGGTGTCGAGGGTGACGCGGGCGACGGAGGCGATGGAGGGGAGAGCCTCGCCGCGGAAGCCGAGGGTGGCGATGGAGAGGAGGTCGTCGGAGCTGCGCAGTTTGGAGGTGGCGTGGCGTTCAAAGGCGAGCAGGGCGTCGTCGCGGCCCATGCCGTGGCCGTTGTCGACGATGCGGATGAGCTTGCGGCCGCCGGCTTCGACTTCGATCCGGATGCGGGTGGCGCCGGCATCGAGGGCGTTTTCGAGCAGTTCTTTGACGACGGAGGCGGGTCGTTCTACGACCTCACCGGCCGCAATCTGGTTGGCGACCTGGTCGGAGAGAACGTGGATGCGGCCCATGGGTCGATTGTACGGTGGGGGTTGGGCGGGTCTTTCGATTTATGTACATATTTTCGGGCGGTTAGTGCCATAATGGGAAGCGAGGACGCGACCATGGCGAAGTGGCAGGTGAATCAGGCGCGCAATCACTTGAGCGAGGTGCTCGATCAGGCGGAGAGTGAGGGGCCGCAGGTAATTACGCACCATGGCAAGGAGCGGGCGGTGGTTTTGTCGATCAATTCTTATCGCTCGCTGAAGCCTGCGGAGGAGAAGCCGGACTTCATCACTTTTTTGCTGAGTGGGCCGAAGGTTGACTGGGGCGACACGTTGGAACGAGACCACTCGGTGGATGACCGGGAGATTGAGCTCTGAACACAGGGACGCAGTACCTGCTCGATACCAACGTGATTTCGGAACTAAACAAGGCCAGACCCAACGCGGAAGTGGTCAGCTTTCTACGCGATCTTCCCCCTTCGCGAGCTTTCGTGAGTGTGCTCAGTGTGGGCGAATTACGCAAGGGCGCCGCTCTTCTAGCCCGGCGTGGCAGCCCTTCGGCACACGTAACTCCCTGGATCGACCAGCTCGAACAGATTTATCGGGATCGCCTTCTGCCGATCGACATCGACACTACCCGCATTTGGGCCGACCTGGCTGCTATCCGCTCACGACCTGTTGTGGATACGTTTCTCGCCGCCACAGCGATTCAGCACGGGTTGACTTTCGCTACGCGGAACGTTCGGGACGTGCAGGACACGCCGGTGGTCCTGCACAATCCCTGGGCTTAGCTGAACTCTAGCGATCGCCGATGGAGTGCAGGCGCATGAAGTTGGTGGCGCCGGTTTTGGTGGCGGTGCCGGCGACGATGCCGACAACCTGGCCTGACTTCACGAAGCCTGCACCCTCGAGAACGTTTTCGGCGACCTGCACGAGCATGTCGGTGCCTTCAAAACGATTGACGCAGATGGGGTGGGTGCCCCAAAGGAGCATCATGCGGTGCATGACGGGCTCGAAAGGGCTCATGGCATAGATAGGGGCTTCGGGACGGTATTTCGAGAGCAGGCGGGCGGTGTTGCCGCTTTCGGTGAAGATGGCGATGGCGGCGAGGTCCATGTCCTGGGCGGCGTGCGCTACGCTTTCGCAGATGGTTTCGGGAATGGAGAGGGTGCGGCGCTGGGAAGAGCCTGGTTTGCGGGGCTCGAGCAGCATCTGGGCTTCGGTCTCGGTGACGATTTTGGCCATCATGGCCACCGCTTCGACCGGATACTTACCGGCGGCGGACTCGGCGGAGAGCATGACGGAGTCAGTGCCGTCGTAGATAGCGTTGGCTACGTCGGAGGCCTCGGCGCGGGTGGGGCGCGGATTTTCGATCATCGATTCGAGCATCTGGGTGGCCGTGATGACGGGTTTGCGGTACTCGGCGGCGCGGCGAATGATGTGTTTCTGGATGGCGGGGACTTTTTCGGGGGGGACCTCGACACCGAGATCACCGCGGGCGACCATGATGCCGTCCGCGGCCTCGAGGATGGAGTCGAGATGGTCGATGGCCTGGGGTTTTTCGAGCTTGGCGATGACCCAGGCATCGGAGCCGAGGGCGGCGATGCGGCCTTTGGCGTAGCGAACGTCGTCGGCAGTCTGGACGAAGGAGACGGCGATGGTGTCGCATTTCTGCTCGATGGCAAAGACGAGGTCGATCTCGTCTTTTTCGGTGAGCGAGGGTACCTTGATGGCGACGCCGGGCAGGTTGATGCCCTTCTTTTCCCCGAGCAGACCGCCGTTGATGATTTCGGTGACGACGTCGGCGCCCCGTAGTTCCAGCACGCGCAACTCGATAAGGCCGTCGGAAAGCAGAATCTGGTCGCCGGGCTTCAGGTTATCGGCGAGGGTCGTAAAAACGGTGGAGACGCGGGCGGCTGTGCCGTCGAGACGCTCGGGGGTGATGGTGAGGTGTTTGCCTGCCTCGAGCAGCACGGGTTTGCCGCCGACGAGGGTGCCTGTGCGGATTTTGGGGCCTTGCAGGTCGGCGAGGATGCAGATGGGCTTTTTCTCCTCGCGGGCGACCTTGCGCACCATGGCGATGAGTTCGGCCTTCTGTTCATGGGAGCCGTGCGAGAAGTTGAGGCGCGCTACGTCAAGTCCGGCGCGTACCAGCTTGCGAAAGACATCTTCGGAGCTCGAGACCGGTCCTAGGGTAGCAACGATTTTGGCGCGTCGCACGGTTTTGCCTGCACTCCAGCTACTGATGTCTGCCCCGTTCATGCCTGCTCACGTCGGCTCGAAATTGAGGACCCGTTCGAGCCCGCGCCGATCTCAGAGGCCATTCTAGATGAGAGTGACGGACCGTGCGTAAGCAGCCTGACTTCCCGCCGGGATCGCAAAGAAAAGCTAGAGGCGCGAGCGCGCGGCGGTGGGGATCTGGGAGACGAGGGCGTGGCTCTTCGGATCGCGGCGCGGCTGGCCAAGCTGTGCGTTGAATTCCGCACCGACAAGGACGCAAAGAGCGACGATGTACAGCCAGGCCATCAGGGCGATCGCGGCGCCGAGGGAACCGTAGACGCGGGTGTAGTTGGCGTAGCGGGTGACGTACACGCCAAAGAGGAGGGTGGCGACGAACCAGAGTCCGGTCGCGAGGGCCGCGCCGGGCAGGCTGGCACGCCAGGTCCAGCCCTTGCGGAGGATGTTCCAGGGTTCGCGGACCCAGGGCTCGAGGCGCGAACGCATGTCGAGGGTGAGGTCAGTGCCGAGATGGTAGATAACGGCGATGATGCCGGTGCTGCCGGCAAGCGCGACCAGCCAGCGCAGGACAAGGGTGATCAGAGCGAAGCTGGGCTTGAGCTCCCCAGGCAGATCGCGGCCGAGCCAGCCGGTGATGGCATTGCCGAAAACCAGAAGCAGACTGGCGGCGGCGAGGGGCACAAGGGAAAGCGGAACGAGCGCAAGGGCACGGCCGCGCCGCAGCCAATAGCTGCCGGGAACGAGCGGCAGATCATGCGCGCGGCGGAAGCCTTCCATCAGGGTAGACATGACGTTGGCGGCGCCGAACAGGCCGACAACCAGGGAGCCGAGGAGCGCGCTGGCGGTTTGGGATTTCTGCGTGACGGTGAAGTAGCCCTCAAGTACGGGGACGACGTTTGAGGGCAGAACCCGGCTGAAGAAGACGGCGAGTTCGGAACGGAACGGAAGGTACGAGGGCATGAGGCCGATCACAGCGGCCGCCACGATCAGCGTGGGAAACAGAGCGACCACGGCGGAGTACGCTGTTGCCTGCGCCAAGGTCAGTGCGTCGTGATCGGCCGCAGCCATGCCGGAGCGTCGCAGCAGGTCGGCGAAACGGGCCAGCCGGTGCGCCGGGGCGAGACAGACATTTTCAAATAGGCCCGTGACAGCAGTTGCTGCGCGCATGGTGAAGTGTACGGTCGAGTTCCGGGCCGAAGTTCCCTACGGCTTCCACTTGTTGAGGAATTGTGTGAGGTCAGAGGATTCCATGTGGCGCATGTCGGAAAACTCTTTGTTTTGCGCGTAGATCATTTTGCCGTGATCGTCGAGAACGGCAAGCGCGGGCACACCCTGTACGGGAACGCCATACTTATGAGCGATGTCGAGATTTGCGTCTTCATGGCCGATGTTGACATTTACGCGGATGAAGTCCTTGTCCAGAAGCTCGCGGTTGGGGCTCTGGCCGAAATAGATGTTGAGTACCTGGCAATCGGGGCACCAGTCGCCGCCGAAGTCGAGAATGACGCGTTTGTGGGTCTGCCGGGCCTCTACGAGGGCGGTCTGCACATCCGTCTGGGCCTGGCTGATTTCGGGGTAGATGTGGTTGTGGGGATAGGGCGAGCCTGTAACCTGGCCGGCGGCGGACAACGTAAGCGCCCCGCCCAGAAAGAGGGCAGCAAGCGAATGCAGGGCGGTTCCGGAACGTTTCATGGAGCTCCTCCAGGCAGGGGCATGCTGTGTACGCGGCCCTTACCCATCATGGGGCAAAGATGCTTTCACGGCAATTTTGATTCAAACTCCTTCACCGGACAGGAAGAAGCACGGGTACGGCAGAGGAGGAAGCTGCATCCAAAAGCACCATGGCAATTGAAACCGAAGGCAAGAAGCCCGATGTCGCAATGTTCGCGCACGTTTTATACCTGGCCGTGGGGGCGGTCGTGGTGATCATCGTTGCGGCTGTCATCATTGTGAGCTGGCGTGCTCACAAGAAGAATACGCCGCCGTACACCAAGCACCCGACTTCGCAGCTGCATGTACCCGCTGGTCCGGCGAGCTTTGCGGCTTAGATCCACTGACTGAGCGTCAGGGCTGAGCCACTGGCGGCCCTGCGTAATAGCCTTCGCGAGTCTGAACCTCGAGCTTTTTGTTGGCAGGGTTGGTGAGCGTGAGCTGGATGGGGTGATAACCCGCACCGGCGGCTTCGAAACCCGGGGTGAAGCCAAGCCTGTACTGCGCGCGGAGCTGGTCACCGATTTCCTTGTAGATTGCGTCGATGGCGCCCTTTCCCTTCAGTTCGAACATCTCCCCACCAGTCTCACTGCAGATTTTCTGCAGGATCTTCTTGCCGTCGGGATCGCGGTAGGTGCCTGGGTCCGTGCTGCCGCCGGTCGTGGGCGGGTAGCGGCCGTAGGGATCGTAGCCGCCGTCGTAGCCGCGGCGCATAGGACCGAAGTTGTTGTGGTCCTGGCCCTTGTAGTAGATCGCAAAAACAACGGTGTCCGCGCGTTGGGCGGCTTCGATGGCTCCCTTCAGGCCCTCTTTGCTGTGACGGTCGACGCCGTCAGTCAATACGATGAGAGCGCGGCGGCCTGTTTGCTTGCTCAGGACGTCATTGGAAGACAGGAAGAGCGAGTCGTAGAGGACGGTTCCGCTGCTGGGACGGTTGCTGGGAGTGGAGCCGCCGCCGCCGTTGTTGCCGCTGTTGGGGTTTCCCCCGCGGCGGCCGTATCCGCCATAGCCCCCGCCGTTGCCGTAACCGCCGTTGTTGTTCGGCTGGTTGCCGCCGTTGGAGTTGGGGTTGTTGTTGCCGTTACCACCGTTGTTGCTCGCTGTGGTGCTCTTGTCTTCGTCGTCGGGAGAGCCGGGGGCCTGGGTGCCGATCTCCTTCAGCCCTGCGGCGAGGAGCGGGTGGGAGTCGGTGACGTCCTGCAGGAGTTCGGCGCTGTGCGCGAATTGGAGGATAAAGGCTTTGTCGGCAGGGCGGTTGCCGCTGGCGGGCATGAGGAACGTATCGAGAAACTTCTGGCTGGCTTTTTGCTCATCGTCGATGACGGAGGTCTGGCTGCGGCTTACGTCGACGAGGAGACCCACCGTGAGGGGGACGTCGGTGTCGCGGTCGAAGTAGCGAACGGTCTGGGGTTTTCCGTCGATGGTGATCGCGAAGTCGCTCTGCGTGAGGTTGGTCACCAGGCCTTTCTTGTCGTGAATGACGGCAGGAACGATCACCAGTTTGGCCTGCACGGCGATGGTGTTGGCGTCCTTGGCTTCAGAGGGCCTGGGCTCCTGCGCGGGGCTGGTGGGCAGCAGGAGAGCACAAAGGGCGGCGGGGAGGACCCGGCCGGACGGAGACAATCGCATATTGCAAGAGACGGGGCGAGGCGGCTGAAGTTGCGCTTTTGCGGCGGCCGTCAGGTTCCGGCGCCTTCGAGGACGACCGGGCCGGGAGTTTCGGTGCCGAAGACACCCTCCCAGCGGGCGACGACGGCCGAGGCGAGGCAGTTCCCTACCACGTTGACAGCGGTCCGGGCCATGTCCATGAGGGCGTCGATGCCGAGGATGACGAAGATGGGTTCGGTAGGGAGGTGGAAGGTACTGGCGGTGGCGAGCAGGACGACGAGCGTGGCGCGCGGAACGCCGGCGACGCCCTTGCTGGTGAGGACCAGGGTGGCCATCATGAGGAGTTGCTGGCCGATAGAGAGCCTGATACCGGCAGCCTGGGCGACAAAGATGCTGGCCACGGCGAGGTAAAGGGTTGAACCATCGAGGTTGAAGCTGTAGCCGGCGGGGATGACGAAGGCGACGACGCGGCGGGGTACGCCGAGGGCTTCCATGGCCTCCATGGCACGGGGCAGGGCGGCCTCGCTGGTGCTGGTGGCGAAGGCGATGGTGGCGGGCTCAGCAACGGCGGCGAGGAAGCGTGCCACCGGAACGCGGAAGAGCAAGGCTGCAGGCAGAAGGACCAGGACGCCGAACAGGGCGAGTGCGCCGTAGAGGGTCAGGAGCAGCTTGCCCAGGTTGACCAGGACGCCGAGGCCCATGCCGCCGACGGTATACGCCATGGCTGCGCCGACGCCGAGCGGGGCAAAGTACATGACGACGTTGGTGAAGCGGAACATCACTTCGCTGAGGCTTTCGCACAGGCGGAGGACGGGGCTGCGTTTTTCCTCGCTGAGGGTGGCTAACGCGATCCCGAAGAAAACGGCGAAGACGGCCACCTGGAGGATCTGACCCTCGGCGATGGACTTGGCGAGGTTCTCCGGGAAGATGTGGAGCAGGAAGTCATTCCAGTGGACAGGGGCCGTAGCGGCGGCGCTGGTTGCTGTGCTCTGAGCAATGGGCATCGCGAGGCCGACACCGGCTTTGCTTAGGTTGATTGCCAGCAGGCCGATGACGAGGGCCAGTGTGGTGACGACTTCGAAGTAGATAAGGGCTTTGAGGCCGATGCGGCCGACGCTCTTGAGGTCCCCGTGGCCGGCAATGCCGACGACCAGCGTGGCGAGGATCAGTGGAGCGACGATGGTTTTGATGAGGCGGAGAAAGATGTCGGAAAAGACGCGAGTCTGGGCGGCGATGTGGGGCGCGTCGACGCCGAGTTCCGCGCCAGCGACCATGGCGACGAAGATCCAGGGTGTGAGCTTGCGGCGGCGCAGGGCGATGGCGGCGAAGAAGGCCACGGCGGCCCAGCGGAGGGTGACTGCTGCCATGTGAAGCGGCACTGCGTGCGCTGCGGAGAGCACGGCGCCCAGTCCGAGCAGCAAGGCGCCGGCGATGGCCATCTGGAGGTCTACGGCGGCAAGCTGTCGGCGCATTGTTGCTGAGGATAGCAGCGTCGGTGCTTGCCGGGGTCTCGTCGGGTGCATCTCAAGTGCGGTATGCTTCCGCGCATGTCTGCCTCTGCCGCTCCGGACCCCCAACTCAATACGCCCGGCCATCACGCCTCACCTGACCGGCTGGTGAATCTGCCCCGCCTGCTCACCGACTTCTATGCCTTCCACCCGGACCCTGAGAACCCCGGTGAGCGGGTGAGTTTTGGGACAAGTGGGCATCGTGGATCGTCCTTCAGCACAGCCTTTAACGAGGTCCACATCCTGGCAATTACGCAGGCCATCGTGGAGTACCGCGCCAACGAAGGGACCACGGGGCCGCTGTTTCTGGCGCAGGATACGCATGCGCTTTCTGAGCCGGCCTTCACGGTCGCACTGGAGGTGCTGGCGGCCAATGGTGTGCAGGTGCTGATCGACAGCAATCTGGGATATACGCCGACCCCGGCGCTTTCACACGCGATCCTTACTTTCAACGCGGCGAGCAAAGTTCACAAGGCTGACGGGATTGTGATCACGCCATCGCATAATCCGCCCGAGGATGGTGGATTCAAGTACAACCCCCCGACAGGCGGACCGGCTGACACGTCGGCGACGAAGTGGATTCAGGACCGGGCCAATGCGTTGATCGCCGCGAAGCTGGCCGGGGTCAAGCGTGTCCCCTTCAAACAGGCGCTCGCGGCGGAAACTACCCAGCGGCATGACTTCATCGAGGCGTATGTTTCTGACCTGCGAAATGTCATTGACTTCGATGCCTTGAAGGGGACCACACTGAAGCTGGCTGTCGACCCGCTGGGTGGAGCCGGAGTCCATTACTGGCCACGGATTGCGGACCAATACAAGCTGCCGCTGGAGATCCTGAACCCGTATGTGGACCCGACTTTCCGGTTCATGACGCTGGACTGGGATGGCCGGATCCGGATGGATTGTTCGTCGCCGTTCGCGATGGCGAGCATGATCGCGAACAAGGATTTGTACGATGTCGCGTGGGGTTGCGATACGGACCATGATCGCCACGGGATTGTGACGCGCTCGGCCGGCTTGTTGAACCCGAATCACTACTTAGCGGTATGCATTGAATACCTGTACACGCATCGTCCGGAGTGGTCGGACAAGGTTGGCGTTGGAAAAACGCTGGTGTCGTCGTCGATGATTGACCGTGTGGCCAAGGGCCTGGGCCGGCGGCTGCTTGAAGTGCCTGTAGGGTTCAAATGGTTTGTCGATGGGCTGCTCGATGGAACGCTGGGCTTTGTGGGCGAGGAGTCTGCCGGGGCAACGTTTCTGCGGCGGAATGGACAGGTTTGGTCGACCGACAAAGATGGGCTGATCTGCGGTCTGCTGGCCGCCGAAATGACCGCTGCTACCGGAAAGGATCCTGGGCAGCATTACGAGGAACTCACGGCGAAGTACGGGGCGCCTGTGTATCAGCGGATGGATGCGGCCTGCAGTAAGGAAGATAAGGCGAAGCTTGCGAAACTTTCGGCGGCGCAGGTTTCAGCGAAGGAGCTTGCCGGGGATCCGATCACGGCGATCCTGACGGAAGCGCCTGGAAATCACGCGGCCATCGGAGGATTGAAGGTGACGACCGCGAATGGGTGGTTTGCGGCTCGGCCTTCGGGCACGGAAGATGTCTACAAGATTTATGCAGAGAGTTTTGAAGGTGAGGAGCACCTGAAGCGGATTCAGGAAGAGGCAAAGGCGTTGGTGTCGGCTGCTTTGGCGAAATAGAGCGTTCCGGCTCTGCGGAACAGAAATCACAAAAGGCTGACGCGCAAGCGTCAGCCTTTTTCTTCTACCGCCTGTAGCAGCTTTGGTTGCCCCCCAGGGATTCGAACCCCGATTGATCGGTTCAGAGCCGACTGTCCTACCATTGAACGAGGGGGCAATAGTTCAAGGAGAGCTGAGAAATAAGTGGCGGTCGGAGCCCAGGCGGGGTAGCGGGCAACATCGACCACCAAAGACAGAATAGGACGGATGGGCCTCTTCGTCAAGTTCCCCTCCTTTTTATTCCTCGCGCAGGATCTCCAGTGGCTTCTGGCCAAGGACGCGGTGGCTCGCCAGCCAGCCGCACACGATGGTGAGGAGGCCCGCGCCAAGCCATGCCGCCAGGGTGAGGCCAGGCTGGAAGTGGTAGTCGAAGTGCAGGGCGCGGATAAGGAGTTCGCGCGAGACCACGTTGGCGAAGAGGAGGCCGACGGCCCCGGCAATCAGGCCAAGCGTGGCGAACTCAATGGAGAAGATCGTGGCGATGCGCGGACGGGTGGCGCCGAGTGTTTTTAGGACAACGACTTCGCGAATGCGGCGATAGCGTGTCCCGGCGATTGCGCTGGCCAGAATGACGATCCCTGCGAAGACCGAGAACGCTGCGAGAAACTGTATGACGTTCACGATCTGCAGCACGGCCTGGCGGACGGTTTCTACCGTGGCGGCGACATCGATGACCGTGATGGACGGAAAGTGCTCGTACAGCACACGTCGCACCTGGGAGGTTGTCTTCGGGTCGGCGTGGACGCCGCCATACCAGACAGCAGGTAGGTCCTTGAGGACCGGCTTCGGCAGCACAAATCCTGCGCGCGAGTAGGCATGCTGAGAGTCAGGTTCAAAGAGGGCTACAACAGTCGCGGTGAAGTCCTTTCCACCGGCCGCGAAAGCGACTTTGCTGCCGAGCTTGGCGCCGAAGAACTTGGCCTCGCCGGTGCCCATGGCCAGCAGTGGATCGCGGGCGGCTGTCTGTGTATTCCACCACTTGCCCTCGATGACGCGATCGCCAACGGGTGGCTCGTCGGGCTTGACGGCATAGGTGAGATTGACGCTGCCCACACCGCGCCGGCGGCCCATGTGGGGCAGTTTGAGGTCGGCGTAGGGCGTGCCGTCGATGGCGGTAATGCGGCCGCCAATCACGGGCAATATCTCGGGCGCGCCCTGGACCTGCGGCTGCTGCGAGAGGAGGTTTCGCACCGGTTCAACCTCGTCTGGACTGATATCGATGAGGAAGAGATTGGGCAGCTTGCTGAGCGAGTTCATGGAGATGTCGCTGACGACCGCGTGCTGGACGGTATAGACGGTCGCAATCTGCATGACCCCCAGGCCGAGCGCGGCCAGCAGGGCGGCGGAAGGATTGCCGGGGCGGTAAAGGTTGGCGAGGCCATGCCGCACCACCGAGGGAAGATGGAAGCGCGTGCGGGCGAGCAGGATCTTGAGCCCGGCCAGCAGGGCGGCTGCCAGGATGAGCAGAAGCACCAGTACGGCAGCCAGACCGAAACCGAAGATGCTTCCAATCTGGCGTGACTCTGACACGCGGGATGCCAGCAGGACAAGGCCGGCCATGATGACAACGAACGCGCCAATCTGCACGCCCGAGCCTCGCAGGCGCCGGGCGAAGCGTTGCGCAAAGGGATCGTCGGAGACTTCGACGGCACGGCGCAGGATGAGGATGGGGCGAACCGAGCGGATGTCCAGCAGCGGGGGGAGACTGAAGAGCAGCGTGGTCAGCACGCCCGCGGCGAGGCCGAGTTCGAGCGAGTGCGCATCCAGCCGGAAGGTGGGGGTGAGGTGCAGCAGACGTGCCAGGAAGAGCGGCATGGTGAGCTGCACTCCAAAGCCCAGCAGGATACCGAGAGCAGCGCCGGCAAGGCCGAGGAAGACGGTCTGCAGCAAATAGATTTTCATGACCTGCGCTGAGCCTGCGCCGAGCGACTTCATGATGGCGATGGAGTCGAGTCGCTGGGCCAGATGCGCGCGGATGGCCATGGCAACCCCGATGGCACCGAGCACGAGAGCTACCAGCGACATGAGCGAAAGAATGCCGGTGGCGCCGTCGAGTGCGCGGGTGAGACCTTCGTTGGCTTCGCGATAGTCAGAGACGGAGGCGTCGGGGAGTGTCGCCTGCAACGCGTCTTTTGCGCGGGCGATGCTGTCATCGGAGGCGGCCTTACCCCCGCCTGGTGAAGGCATGCGGACGAGCACGCGGCGGGTGGCGCGTGACCCCGCGGCGAGCAGGCCGGTTTGATCGAGGGCATGTTGGGAGATGAGCACACGCGGGCCGGCCGCAAAGGAACCGGAGAGGCGGTCGGGCTCGTCCTCCACGATCGCGGCTACACGATACACGCGGTCGTTGAGGCGGATCGAGTCGCCGAGGTGCAGATGTAAGCGGAGCAACAGGTCATCCCCCACGGCAACGCTTGAGTCCGTCAGCGCTTGCGTTAAGGGGATTGCTGGCGAAAGAACTACGGCGCCGTAGAAGGGGTATTTTGATGGTTCGACAGCCTTTAACGAGACGAGCAGCGGATCAAGGGAGGTCGACGCGGAGGCCATGGAAAGCAGCTCGGTGACAGGCGTTACCTGGGCGTGCTCATCCTCCGTGAAGCGGGCGATGCCGGCGTTCTCCGCGGGCGTCATCTCCAGGTTGGAGCGGGCGGCGAGGTCAGCCGCCATGATGCTGCGCGCGCGCACCAGCAGCATGGAGCGAAAGGCCGCCGAGAAGCCGCGTACGCCGGTTAGAGCGCCCACACCAATGGCGACCGAGAGCACGACAAAGGCGAACTTGGCGCGCGAGGAGCGCAGCTCACGTGAGGCGATGCGCGCCGCTGTTCCGAACGAAAGCCTGGCCATCAGCTAAACCTCCGCCAGAGCGGCGGCGGGTGCGGCGGCGCTGCGCTCATCTGCAATGACCAGGCCGTCACGCAGCACAATGCGGCGACCGGCGTGGGAGGCAAGCGCGGGATCATGGGTTACCAGGACCAGCGTGGTGCCCTCAGCCTGATTGAGCCTGAGCAGCAGATCGAGGATGTGGCTTCCGTTGGCCGTGTCGAGATTGCCTGTGGGTTCATCGGCGAGGACGATCGGGGGACGGAGGATAAAGGCCCGCGCGAGCGCCACGCGCTGCTGCTCCCCGCCGGAGAGCTGCACGGGATAGTGATCCTCGCGTGTACTCAGCCCGACCGATGCAAGAAGGGTGCGCGCGCGCTCCAGACCGGCCTTCAGATCGCCGCTCTCTTCGTTGAGTTCATAAGGCAGAAGCACATTTTCGAGCGCGGTAAGCGTAGGAATCAGTTGGTAGCTCTGGAAGACGAAGCCGATGGTGCGCCCGCGAAGGTGCGCCAGTTCGTTCTCGGGCAGATAGCTGATTTCGGTACCGGCCAGGGACACGGATCCGGAGGTCGGATTATCCAGCCCGGCGAGCAGCCCAAGCAGCGTGCTCTTGCCCGACCCGGAAGCGCCCATAATCGCGACGAACTCGCCGCGCTCGACGGTGAAGTCGATTCCTTTCAGAATCTCTACGGTCGTGGCGCCCGTGCGTAAGGACTTGCGCAATTCCTTGACGGCGATCAGGGGCCCGGTTACGGCACCATTGATCCCTTTGTTCCCTGTCTGGTGTACGCTTGTCTGCAAAAAAGCCGTCCTTTGAATAAGATGGAAGTGTGCGAAGAGTCCAACCTGCTCTTATCTTAGCGACTGCGGCAGCCCTGTTCTGCGCCCAGCGACTCCCCTTGCATCCGGTCAAGGCGGCTACAGTGTCTGTTCGCGGCGCTGAACCCAAGCGACACTCGGATGCCGGCAGCACCCGTCCCGTGCTGGTTTGCTTTGGCGACAGCCTGACGGCTGGCCTTGGCGTGGAGCCTGACGAGGCCTACCCGGCGGTGCTGCAGCAGCGTCTCGACCAGGAAGGCTTCAACTATCGCGTGGTCAACGCGGGCGTGAGCGGCAACACCACAAAGGACGGCGTGAACCGCCTCGACGAGGTGCTGGGACAGCATCCGCAGGTGGTCGTTGTAGAGTTTGGCGGGAACGACGGTCTTCGCGGCGTTCCGGTGTCCGAAGCGCAACGCAACCTGGACACCATTGTTCAGAAGCTGAAGGCAAGTGGAGCCCGTGTCGCGCTGGCGGGGATCACACTTCCTCCGCAGTACGGCGGCGAGTACATCCGCAGCTTCAATGCAATGTTCCCCACAATCGCAAGCAAGCACCATGTACCGCTGCTGCCCTTTGTTTTACAAGACGTCTATGGCGTTCCGGGGGACATCCAGGAGGATGGCGTGCATGCCACCGCGCAGGGGAACAAGCAGGTTGCCGTGAACGTGGAACACCTGGTACAGCCGTTGCTGAAGAAGTAGTCAGCCCAGCACGACTACCGGCTGCACAAGGGTTCCCGCAATGCGCCGGGCAATGCCCAGCAACTCCCTCGGCCCGCTGAAGAGTTTCACCATGGGTACTCGGGAGAACTCCGGCACGTTGGCCTGCATACCGTTGCGGATCTTTCCCGCGGTGACCTCATCCACCGTAACTGCCCCCATGTCCGGCAACAGCATCCGCGGATGGATGAGGCGCTGCTCGATCGCCTCGGTAGCAAGCAACTTGAGCTCATTCAGCGGAAGTGCATCCACCAGAGTGAACGGTCCGGCGGCGGTCCGGCGCAGACTCGCCAGGTGCGCTCCGCAGCCGGCAAGCTGCCCTAACTCATGCGCCACGGAGCGCACATAGCCCCCGGAGGAGACCTGCATCCGGAAGGTCGCGAGATCTTGATCCAGCGAGGTCAGTTCAAAGTGGTGGATGGTGATGCGTGCTGGTTTCACGGGAGCTTCCTTGCCCGCGCGCGCAAGCTTATAGGCCGGTACGCCGTTGATCTTTTTCGCGGAAAAGACCGGAGGCATTTGGTCCAACTCACCGTGGAAGCGCAAGGCGAGCTCACGCAAGCGCTCAAGCGAGCCGGTGAATGCTTGCGCCTCGGAGGCGGGCTGGCCGTCGGCGTCGAAGCTGTCGGTACTCCATCCAAAACGGATGGTGCCTTCATAGCTCTTGTCCGCTGCACCGAAGAACTGAGCCAGTCGAGTGTACTTGCCCAGCAGCAAAGGAAGCACGCCCGTAGCCATCGGATCGAGCGTGCCGAGGTGACCGACGGAACGCTCGCCCGTGGCGCGGCGCACGATGGCGACGACATCATGCGAGGTCATGCCGGCGGGTTTGTCGAGTACAAGAAGACCGTTCATATTTTTGGACGCTGTGTTCAGTGCTGCGGTGCGATCAGCGAGAGGAACTCGTTGCGCGTTTGCATCTGCGTTTTGAAGACGCCGAGCATGGCGCTGGTGACGGTTCTGGAGCGTTGCTTCTGCACACCGCGCATCATCATGCAGAGGTGTTGCGCTTCCATGGTGACAGCCACGCCTTGCGGATGGATGGCTTCCTCGATGGCCTCCGCGACCTGTCGCGTCAGGCGCTCCTGCACCTGCAGTCTTCGTGCAAAGACGTCGACTATGCGCGGTATTTTGCTGAGTCCGATGACTTTACCTTGAGGGATGTACGCGACATGCGCGCGGCCGAAGAACGGCAGCAGGTGATGTTCACACATGGAGTAGAACTCCACGTCGCGCACGATCACCATCTCGTCGTAATCAACGTCAAAGAGGGCGCCATTGATGGCTTCCGCGACGGTCTGGTCATAGCCTCGCGTCAGGAATTTCATTGACTTTTCCACCCGCAGGGGAGTGTTCACCAGACCATCACGGGCGGCGTCCTCGCCGATACGCGTCAGCACTTCCGCATAGAGTTCGCGCAGGCTGGCGTCCCGCAAACGCACATCGCTGACGGCTCTTGCCTGCTCCGCCGCGGTTTGCGCGCGACGGCCGTTGTTTCCGGGATCGACTCGATCCGGCGACTCTACCGGGGCTTTGGTTGTCATTTTGAAGGGTGCTGCCTTTCTTTGCGAGCGCTACTCGATCACGGGCACGGATGCGCTCTCGCCAAAGTAGTCGAAGGCATTGTTGCTTGTCTCCTCGACCCGGATGCGCCGAAGCACGAGGCCCGCGTGCTGATCCACAAATTTCTGAAACACACCCCAAAGTTCCATGCAAACATTTTCCGTGCTGGGAACAAGATCTCGGAAGACGGCGTCCTCATTCAGGTTCGCATAACCGAAGCGCGGCAGCACTTCGCTTGCGGTAAAGCCGTCAAAATCTGCAAGGTTGACGACCATACCGGTGCTGCTGTCTACCTGGCCCTGCACAGTGACCTGCACAGTGTAATTGTGCCCGTGACCGAAGGGGTTGTTGCACTTTCCAAAGATCTCCCGGTTGCGTTCGCCGGAAAGATGATCGACGTGCAGGCGGTGCGAAGCACTGAAGCGAAAGCGTCGTGACAACTGCACGCAGGGCGCGCTCATGCACCCTCCGCCAGCACATCGGCGAAGAGATCCGGTGCCTCATAGATGCGAACCCGATGTAGGGTAGCGTTCGGAATCCTGCCTTGTAGCCGGCGCCAGATGACGAGCGCAATGTTTTCCGTCGTCGGCTGCATGGTCTGGAATTCCGGGACCTCGTGATTCAGGTGACGATGGTCGAAAACCTGCACGACCTCGCGCTCCATCACGTCGCGCAGTTCTTTCAGGTCTACGACGAAGCCGGTCACCGGATCGGTTTCGCCCTTTACCGTGACCTCCAGCGTGTAATTGTGTCCGTGGCCGTGCCGGTTGGAGCATTTGCCGAACACACGACGATTCTCTTCTTCACTCCAGGCCGGGTTCCAGTAGAAATGAGCAGCGGCGAATTCGGCTTTGCGGGTTAGCAGGATCATGGACTCACCGTGTTGGATGCAACGTGTTCGGCCCCGTTGCGAACGGGTCTAGGTCCGGTACTCGCGTCCCTTCCAGGAGACAGAGTGCAGAAACTTGTGGCGCACAAAACTTGCAAGCAGAAGATAGACGAAAAGCGGCAGTCCGAGGGGCGCGAGTGCGGAGTCAATCAGGGGAAAGTGCGCCCGGGCAATGCGCTGGTAGAAGCGCACCAGCGTTCGCGCCCACAGCGCCAGGATCGCCACCCGCTGCCACATCACTAGATAAGGCAAGAGCCAGATCAAAGCAGGCAGCAATAGAAGCAGGATGTCGAGCACACGCCAAAGCGCCAGCCGCAACGCATTTGGAAAGAGCAGCGCTAGATTCTTCGTCCATCCTTCCACCATGTCGCCAAGCCCCTGGTACATGCGCGTTGACAAAGCGTCGGGAGCGTAGCGCAGGCGGATGGTGTGCTTGGCGCGCTTGAAATTCCAGGCCAGGTCGACATCTTCCAGAACAGATCGCCCAACCATCCGATGACCGCCGACGGCAAAGTACGCCTCGCGCTCGGCCAGAAGGAATTGTCCGTTGGCGGCCGCGGTGCGCTCCGCCGGGTCGTTGACCTTGGCAGGCGGATAGGTACTGGCAAGTTCAGAAAAAATCAACGGCATCAGAACGCGTTGCGCTAGGCCGGTCATGATCTGACGCGGAGAGTACGACAGCAGTGCCACCCCATGGCGATCGGCTTCGTGCAATGCGCGCCGGAGGTCTCCCGGCTCATGGAGCGTGTCGGCGTCCGTAAACAGAAGCCATCGGCCCTCCGAAGCTCCTGCACCCGCCCAGCAGGCGTTTGTCTTGCCGGTAAAGGCTCGTTGCGAGCCGCGCAACTCCAGCGGCGGTGCGCTCAGGACGCGCACGCCCGCATACCGCGCTGCGAACTCCTCCGCGATAGCGCGCGTGCGGTCCTGGGAGGCGTCATCGATGATAAGCAGCTCCCAGTCGCGATTGAGTTCAAAGATCTTGTCGTTCTGCGCTACCAAACTTTGGAGGCAGGCGGCGAGATTGCTTTCCTCGTTGCGCGCGGGGACGATCACGGAGAGTTCGAGCGGGGCGCGTTCCCTTTCCTCTGCGGCGGGGAGCGCGACCGGTGCCGGACGCGGATCGTCCGCGGAAAAGAGCCCCAGTACCGGCGTGTAGCTCGCCCCTGCTGGACGCGCCGGCCTGTCTCCCCTGCTGCCATCCCCCGACGATGATCCCGACCCGGTACGCACAGCTTCGTATGATAGAGCCATGCGCTCTTGCCTGCGATCGCTGAATGTCATTCTGGCCGCGATGGCCTTTCTCATGCTGGGCAGCGGTGCGGGATGCGATCGCGGCAGTCGCCCGGACCAGCTTGGCCGTCCCGCGCCTCCGTTTGCCGTCAATGACGGCCAGCACGCCGTCAGCCTGCGCGATCTTCGCGGCCAGGTGGTCGTTCTCAATTTTTGGGCGAGCTGGTGCGCGCCGTGTATCGCCGAGTTCCCTTCCCTTGAAGCGCTGCAGCAGCAGCTCCCGCAGGTCAGGATCATCGGCATCGCCTTTGACGAGGACCTTTCCACCTATCGGGACTATCTCCAGCGGCGTCCGCTTCCGTTTTTGAGTGTCCTCGATACGACCGGGACCGCGCACACCAGCTTCGGCACGCTTCGTCCGCCGGAGACCTACATCCTCGACAAGGCAGGCACCATCCGCCGCAAGTTTATCGGGGCGCAGGACTGGACAAGCCCCGAGATTGTGGCCATGCTGCAACACCTGGCCGGCGAACCCGCGCCCACGCATCTCGCCCTATCGGTCGAGCGCTGAGAAGTAAGCTCTGCTAGCATCGCCACATGACGCAGTTGGATACCCTTTACCGCTACGGCCGACCGCCGGGCGAGGCGACCGGCATGGCGCTGGCCAAGGTGCGCGAGGTCTACGGCATTCGCAGCCTGGCCGTCAATGAAGCCGAGCATACGGTGCGTGTGGAGTTCGACGCCTCCCGCCTGACTGAGGCCGTGATTCATGGGCTTCTTCGCCGCACGGGGCTGGATCTTATCGAGCGTGTCTCGCTCATTCCGGACCAGACACCCGCCGAGCCCGCCACCACCCCAGCCATTGCGAAATAGTTCTGCCGGCAAAACAAACCCTGTACTCAGCCAGTTGTTCCCCGCGACTTGATACGTTAAGATTGTGGAGTTGCTTCT
>CAZZWG010000024.1:0-2392 GCA_964657685.1 Verrucomicrobia bacterium Tous-C9LFEB
TCGCGCAGAGCCTCATCCTGCTCCAGCGCAAAGCTCATCAGCGCATCGCAAATCTCCTTCGCCGACTCATGCTGGTGCGCGCACAGGATCCCTTCCAGCAACGCCCGTTCCCTCTGCCCATACCCGTCATACACCCCGTCCGTATACAGAAACAGGATGTCCCCCGGATCCATCAGTGTGATCTCGCCCACGTCCGCCCGGCTGAACTCTCGTTTCCGCAGGTTCAGCGAAAAATACTTGTTCCGGTCCGGATGCTCCGCGGGCAGCTGCAATCCCAGCGCCAGAAACTGCGCCATATGGCTCTCGTTGACCTTCAATAGCCTCGAACTCTTTGCCGAGAACACCAGCGGCGGCGGATGCCCAAAGTTCGCAAACCGAAACTGCCCTCCCGGCCGCACCTCGCCATAAACCATCGTCGCAATCTCGCGCGCATGCTCCTTCTCACTCACCCCAAGCGCGTTGCGAGCCGTCAGGGACTGCGCCAGACGCAGGTTCAGGTTCTCAAACAAAGTCGGCGTCGTCTTCCCATACGCATCCAGCTCCGTCAGCATCAACGCCTGGAACGTGTCATGCACCGTGGACGCGATCTTGGCCGAGATAATGTCATGCCCCTGCGCATCCACCAGCAGAACGCCCGCCGTCGTATACAACTCCTGCAGGTCCTCAGCCACCCTCACCTGCTCGGAACTCTTCGCAAACCTGAACTCGCCTTCCATCCCCGGCCTGTAGTCCGGCCTGCTCTTCATCCACTCCACATGGTCATCCACGCAGTTGCGCACGCCGTCGCCCGCAGGCAGCGGCTGCAGATAGCTCTCGGCCAGGCGCAAAGCTTGGTCGATACGTGCCCGCAGGTCGTAGCGCTGCTCAAAATTCACGTACTCAAACAGATCGCCGCCCACAATCCCCGCAGGCATGGACCTCCCAAACATCTCAATGCCGGCAATCCGCGGAATGGCGCCTTCCACCGGCGTCAACCGGTCGCGCAGGTACTCATCGATACGCGGAAGTCCATAAATATCTGCCATAGTTAGGCCTTGAGCGCAGTTCCCGCTCGGAACTCTCCCGGAACACGCCCCGAACATTTCCGAACATCCCCAGAGTAGCGCAATGCCCCGCATGCAGACCTGGGCGGCCACATCTCCCAGCATCCCCGAATCGAGAGAAACCGCTTGACGGAGGAAAGAAGCCGGAGGTAAGCTTTCCCCTAATACTTCGTAGTACGAAAGGAAACGCCGTGCCACAACCCAAGACCTATCCCCTCGAGGAAGCTCTCAAGGCCCAGAAAGCCCTTCGCGACGCAGCCGGCCTGCCGCCGGAGCAGTTCCCCATTCAGGCCTTCGTCGGCATGATCAGCGATGAAGTCGAATCCCTGCGCAAGCGCGGGCACAGCGATGCGGACATCGCCGACCTCATCCGCCGCAGCAGTGCCATCGAAATCACCCCGGCCGAGATCGCCGAGAACTACGCTTCACCGGAAGACCGCCAGCATCACGGCGAGTAGGCGCTTCCGGCTTCTCACGTCCCCCTTCGCTCCGGCGCACCATCTCCTCCAGCCCTGCCAGCAGCCCTGCGCGCTTCGTCCGGCTCATCGAGCTGAAAAGCTCGGCCATAAACCCATGAAACTCCGCGGAGGCCTGGTTCTGCATCGCCGACCCGGCCGCCGTGGCGCGTATATCCACCTTGCGCGCATCACTCGCGTTTTTTGACCGGCTCACCAGCCCGCGTTCCTGCAACGAATTCACTGTCTCATTCAAGGTAGCCGCGCTCAGGTTCAGCTTGCGCGCCAGCTCCGAAAGCGTCATACCCTCCTCCGGAATCACATTCATCGTCATGAACTGCGTCGCACTCAAACCCTCCCGGTGAAACCGGTTGAAGTTGGCCGCCTGCACAATCTGCCGAACCCGCATCCAGGCATCAAGAAACCGGTCTGTCTCGTCAGCGATGGAAGCCATACTCCATTCTCCCTTGAGCCTCGCCCCCATCGCGCTTCACGTGCCCACCTTGCGCAAGGTGAAACACCGCACAAACGGCGTCACCCTGCGCTCCCGCGCCACTTCGAATCCAGCCTCGCGCACGTTCGTCAGCCAGCTTCGGCGAGAGTGAAAGTGCAAATAGCCCGGCCCAAATGCAAGGAAGTTCGGCAGGTCCCGTAAATGTTCCACCAGCAGAACCCGCCCATCGTTCGCCAGGACGCGATGTACTTCAGTGAGCAGCTGCGTACGCTCTCCAGCCTCGCGAAGCTCATGCGCCGCCAACAGCAGAAACACCATCGTGCGGTCAGCATCCGGCAACGGCAGGGCCCCTGCGCTACCCACGGCAAACGGCTCGGCAGCAGGATACATACGCCGCGCGCGAGCAATCGAAGGCTCCGTCATCGTGCGCGCATCGTAGA
>CAZZWG010000024.1:2492-17498 GCA_964657685.1 Verrucomicrobia bacterium Tous-C9LFEB
CACCCTCAAACCTCGCGTGACCTCCGGGGCCCCTCACGGAAGAACATCCCGTATACCCGGTTTCCACGCATAGGGAACATTCTCGAGATAGAACGCATTCGCCAGCACCGCCCCCGATCCACGAAAACGATCCTGCTCCAGGAATGTATTTCGAAACACGTTCACCGCCACCGGACGCGGCGCCCACTGCTGCCGCACGCCCTCGACGCGGATCATCGAATGGGTCTGCCGTTCGTAGTCAAACGTAAACGGAAGCGGCCCGGCAAACTTCCGCGCCTCCCGCAGGTCCGCGAACGGCGACCCCCGCGGCGGTTCAGCAGCATCCCGGGACACATCCGCTTCCACATGGAGGTCCGCCTCGCCGCGCGGGCTGCTTACCTCCACGGCATAGCTCGTTCCCGACCGCTTCACACAGCAGCGCGACCGCTGGTACCCGTAATGCGTCAGCAGGTTGCCGAAGACCTCCATCGAGCGCCGGTCCGTATCGCTGCGCAGAATACGCAAACCCCGCAGACTCCGCCCCGCCGGTGTCTGATACCGCGCAAACACCCGATAGCCCGCCAGAAAGAAGTCCATCCCCCACCCCGCCGGCAGAAGCGCCGGACGCAGCGCCCGCGTCTCCACCAGCGCAATCGCAAGAAAGCCAAAGTCGCCATAGGTATCCAGCGTCAGCCCCGGCGGCAGCAGCGGCCGCAACACCTCGGCAGGCAAGGCATAGGCCAGCACCAGCGACGCCGCCAGGTGCGCCTTGATCGCCAACGAGTGCCTCTGCAACAAGTACATCTTCCCTGCTCCGCTGCGAAAAGTGTAGACCGGGAGACCCGGCAGCGGACCACTCGCCGGTAGCCTCGCGTCCGAACGCGTCGATCATCGACTTGAACCTGGCTCTTCGGACCTCTACAGTGGACCCCCATGCCTCTCGACCGCCGCCGCTTCCTCCAACTCACCGCGATCGAAAAAAGCTTCTAGATCAACGCGAACAGTAGGGTCGGCGTTCTCCTGGATCAGCAAGGACGCGGAGGTGTGCCGGCAAAAACCGTCAGAAGCCCCGTCTGCATCCCCTGCCGCCTCACCCATCCAACAATCGCCGGTGTGCATTCATAGAGCCCTTGCCCACGCGTCGCGACCTCCAGGCTATGCGCTGCTTGCCTCACTTCTCCCTCACCCCCATCCACGATGCTACCGGACAGAAGATGTCGAGGAACACGTGAGACCCAACACCGGCGGCTCAGGCTCGAGTCGGCTAGCGCTTCATCTCAGCGTGCGCTCGAACAGTGAACACCTTCCGCATCATCTGCGCCAGAAACGCAACCAGTGTCACTCCAACAGATGTCAGCGTAACAGCGGTGATTCCTCGCGCGGACCACCATAGTCCTGTCATCGCCGCCCTCAACATCCCGAAACTCAATACCGCAAAGAAAGCAATCAGCTCCATCCGAAGCGTAAGAAGAAAGGCAAGAAACATCGGCCTGAGCCCCGCAAGGCGTTCGCGCTTCCGCCAAAGGTCCATATGCGCGAACAGACCAAATTCGCCCAGAAAGAAGTAGGCAGCGGTCGCGAAACCGGGCATAACAAACAGAGACCACCTCGTACCCCGAAGGTGCAAAGGCCTCGCCGGCACCTCGCGCCAATGAAGCAACATCCAAAGAACCGGGGCAAGCAGCAGAACCAGGGTCACAGCTTCCAGCAGTACCCGGACATTCTTCAACCGTTCTGTCTCGAGATCATTCACGCCTGCCACACTCATGCATCACTTGACGAGCTTTGGCACCGCAAAGTCTAACGCGAGTGTCAATTCAGTCCTTCCAATTGCTGGAGCCATTCCGGGGGAAGATCGGAGGGCGGAAGGACAGGCCTGGCTTAAAAGTCCCGACGCTATCTGATTGCCAGCAGCACAACCTCGAACACCACACGCATCGGCCCTTGCTCCCCACACGACCCGCAGCTACAGTTAAGCCCCATGCCTCTCGACCGCCGCAGCTTCCTCCAACTCACCGCAGCCGCCGCGATCGCTCCCCACCTCCCTTCCCAAATCCAGCAACCCTCCACCGCCCTCCGCGTCCCCCGCTACGACCAGGTCACGCTGACCGCCGGTATCGCCCTCACCCAGCAGCAAAACGCCCAGGCCGTCCTCAACACCTTCGACGACGACGCCCTCCTCAAGCCCTTCCGCACCATGGGCGGCATGGACGCCCCAGGCCGCGATCTCGGCGGCTGGTACGGCTATCTGCCCGACTACAACTGGCACACCGGCGACGCTGGCTTCGCGCCCGGCCACGCCTTCGGCCAGTGGACCTCCGCCATGGCACGCTTCGCCGCCGCAGCGGGCGACGCCGCCACCCGCAACCGCGTCCTTCGCCTCCATCACCTTCTCGCCGAAGCCATCACCCCCAACTTCTTCGACCTCACCCGCTTCCCCGCCTACACCTTCGACAAGCTCAACATCGGCCTGCTCGACGCCGCCACCCTCCTCGACAGTCCCGAAGCCCTCGCCATCGCCAACAAGGTCCGCCAATGCGCCCTCCCCAGCCTGCCCGGCTCCGCCATGGACCGAGACACCATGGCCGCCTGGCGCGCCGGGCGCGACCCGTCCTGGCACTGGGACGAAAGCTACACCCTCCCCGAAAACCTCTATCTGCTCTACGCGGCCGGCGCCGGCAGCCAGTACCGCATGGTGGCCCGGACTTACCTCCTCGAAACCTTCTTTACCCCCCTGGCCCAGGGCCAGAACGTCCTCGGCGGCCTCCACGGCTACAGCCACGTCAACGCCCTCAGCTCCGCCCTCCAGGCCTGGCTCGTCGACGGCACCCAAATCCACCTCGACGCCGCCCGGAACGGCTACCGCATGATCGCAGCCCAGACCTACGCCACCGGCGGCTGGGCACCCGACGAAACCTTCGAAAAACCCGGCTCCGGCAAGCTCCTCGCCAGCCTCACCTCCACCCACAACACCTTCGAAACGCCCTGCGGCACCTACGCCCTCCTCAAACTCGCCCGCGCCCTTCTCGGCATCACCCGCGACCCCCAGTTCGGCGACGACATGGAACGCATCCTCTTCAACAGCTTCTTCGCCGCCCTCCCTCTCCAGCCCGACGGCCGCACCTTCTACTACGCCGACCTCAACGGGACCGCCCGCCGCGTCTACTCCGCCCACCGCTGGCCCTGCTGCGCCGGCACCTACCCCCAGGTCGCCGCCGACTTCGGCATCAACACCTACCTCCTCGACCCCGAACCAGGCACCGGCCTCTGGGTCAACCTCTACCTTCCCTCCACCCTCCGCTGGCAGCCAGACAACACCCCCGCCACCCTCACCCAAACCACCGCCTACCCCCTCGCCGACCGCATCGACCTCCATCTGTCCATCGACCGCCCCACCCGCTTCCCCCTCCACCTCCGCCTGCCCGCCTGGTGCCCCAACCCCACCCTCTCCCTGAACGGCCACCCCCTCCCCCTCACCACGACTCCCGTCGCGTACCTTGCGCAACCTTCGCGCCCTTTGCGTCAGAGTTTCTCTGCGGCCAGATGGGCCACGATAGACCGCGTCTGGCACAACAACGACCAACTCACCCTCCATCTCCCCGCCACCTACCGCCTCGAACCCTTCCCCACCGACGGCATCCCCCAAACCAACCTCGCCGCCCTCTGCTACGGCCCCCTCGTCCTCGCCGCCGACCGCCCCACCCCGCTCTCCTCCGCCCAACTCCCCACCCTCCAACGCATCGCCTCCACCCAATGGCTTCTACCCGGCCCCAACACCCTCTTCCGCCCCCTCTTCGCCGTCGGAGACGACCCCTACACCACCTACCTCCAACTCGCCTGATCGCCCCACCACAATCTTCGCCAAAGTTGCCTTCTATTTCGGTCGGATCTCTACAATAGAACTAGACGCCCACCTCGATTCGCTACCAACCGCGACCTCTACACCCAGAGCGAGGCAACCCTCTCAACTATCCACCTAACTCCAACGTTCACAAGACTTTAGGACCAAAGTACGGGGAGGGACAGTCCCCCCGGCACATCCCAACAGCCGCGTCCGCTACTCTAAGGCACGAGCACACTCCCGAAAGGCCGCGCCCCATGGATCTCGCCAACCTCACACCCTTCACCAACGAGCCCTTCACCGACTTCTCCACCCAGGAGACCCAACGCGCTCTCCACGCCGCCTTCGACCGCGTCCGCTCCGAGCTCGGCCAAACCTACGACCTCGTCATCGGCGGCCACCGCATCCGCCAGGGCGACCCCTTCGCCTCGGTCAACCCAGCCAAACCCAGCGAGACCATCGGCACCCACTACAGCGCGCCCCCCGCCCTCGCCAACGACGCCGTCACCGCCGCCCAGCACGCCTTCCTCACCTGGAGCCGCACCCCCGTCACCGAGCGCGCCGGCCTCCTCCTCCGCGCCGCCCAGCTCATCCGCGAGCAGCACCTCGACTTCTGCGCCTGGCTCACCCTTGAAGTCGGCAAGAACTGGGCCGAGGCCGATGCCGACGTCGGCGAGTGCATCGACTTCCTCGAGTTCTACGCCCGCGAAGCCCTCAAACTCGACCGCGCCACCACCCCCATCCAATACCCCGGCGAGCGCAACCAGCTCCGCTACGTCCCCCTCGGCGTCGGCGCCGTCATCCCACCCTGGAACTTCCCCCTGGCCATCATGGCCGGCATGACCTGCGCCGCCATCGTCACCGGCAACACCGTCGTCCTCAAGCCCTCCCCCGACGCCCCCACCATCGCCGCCCGCTTCCTCACCCTCCTCGAGCAGGCCGGCCTCCCCAACGGCGTCGTCAACCTCCTCCAGGGTGGCCCCGAGATCGGCCGCGCCCTCACCGAACACCCTCAGATCCGCTTCATCGCCTTCACCGGCTCCAAAAAGGTCGGCCTCGAGATCCACGAGCGCGCCGCCCGCACCCAGCCCGGCCAGCACTTCATCCGCCGCACCATCCTCGAACTCGGCGGCAAAGACGCCATCATCGTCTCCGCCGACGCCGACATCGATGCCGCCGTCGAAGGCGTCGCCGCCTCTGCCTTCGGCTTCAACGGCCAGAAATGCTCCGCCTGCTCCCGCGCCATCGTCGAAGAACCCCTCTATGACGCCTTCTGCGACCGCCTCCGCGAGCGCGTCGCCTCCATCGAGACCGGCGACCCCGCCGACAACTTCTATTCCGGCCCCGTCGTCAACAAGATCGCGGTCGATCGCATCCTCAGCTACATCGAGATCGGCAAGGCCGAAGGCCGTCTCCTCAATGGTGGAACTCCCGTCGCCACCGACGACGCAGGCTTCTACATCGCCCCCACCGTCTTCGCCGACATCCCCTCCACCTCCCGCCTCGCCCAGGAGGAGATCTTCGGCCCCGTCCTGTCGATCATTCGCGCCAGGGACTTCGAGAACGCCCTGGAAATCGCCAACAACACCGAATACGGCCTCACCGGTGCCATCTACTCCAACAACCGCACTCGCTTGGACCGCGCCGCCGAATCCTTCCAGGTCGGCAACCTCTATCTGAACCGCAAGTGCACCGGCGCCATGGTTGGCGCCCACCCTTTCGGTGGCTTCAACATGAGCGGCACCGATTCCAAAGCCGGCGGTCCTGACTACCTCCTGCTGTTCACCCAGGGCAAGTCCATCGCCGAAAAACGTGGCTTCATCTCCGAGAAAGCGGAGGAGCAGGAACAGCGCATGGGCATTTAGCCCATGCGCCGCTATAACGTCACTTCCGCCGCACGTGTCTTGCGATCCTTAAGCTGACTTGGCCAACGTGGCCCGTACCCTCTCCACGGCCTCGGCCAGCGTTCGATGGTGCACCGTAAACAGAGCCAGTTCGAGCCGGTCGGAGACACCGACCTTGTCGTAAATACTCCGCAGGTAGTTCTTCACGACCTGCTCTTTGGTCCCCAGACGCAGCGCAATCTCCCGATTCTTGGCGCCCTCGGACACAAGCGCCACAATCTGCAGCTCCTTGGGTGTCAGCCTCTTCACCACCTGCGCACCCGCATGATCCGGTGTCGGCATGGTGCTCAACGTGGAGCGCTGCGGCACCCGCTCGCCTCCTGCAACCTTGCGCAACGTATCAATCAGCTGTGGTCCCGTAACGGCCCGTGTCACAAAGCCATCTGCTTGCCGTGCCGTACCGTCCGGTAGGGTCACCCCATGCTCTAGGATGATGATCGATCGGCCGCCTTCTCCATGTATCCAGTCCAGCAATCCGAGCAGATCAGCGGTAAAGCTTGTGGGCACCATCACGATGGGGTTCTGCACCGAACCGACAAGCTCTCTGAGGCGCGGTGTTTCGGTACACTCTCCCATCACCTTGATGTCGTTCTCATGCGCAAGCACTCTGGCCGCACCAGCCCGAAAGACTGCTTGATTGTCCGCGAGGATGATCTTGATCACTACTCACCTTTTCCGTGCACACCTCAACTGCATGGCGTGCCAGGTCTCTGTTCAACTCCCATCTCATTCGCTTCCCATGGCGCACGGGTATCCCACGAAAGTTCGTTTCAGCCACGGATAGGGACTGCCTCCCCACGGATGTGCGACGTTTTGACGCAGGAGCGGCTACTTGCAACCTGTCAGCTTGCTAACATTTAGCAATGTCCTCTTTGCGCCCGTTTCACATCGCGTTCCCCGTTGACGATCTCCAGGCCGCGCGCCACTTCTACGGCACCGTGCTTGGGCTCCCCGAAGGCCGAAGCGCCGAGCAATGGATTGACTTTGACCTCTTCGGCCACCAGATCGTCGCCCATCAGAAGCCCCGCGCTGCGGATAAGGGAGTCCACAGCAACCCGGTTGACGGGCACGACGTCCCTGTCCCTCACTTCGGGGTGGTCCTCACCCAGACGGACTGGGAGGCACTGGCCGAGCGAACCCGCGCCGCTGGGGTGCATTTCGTGATCGAGCCCTACACCCGCTTCAAGGGAGAAGTTGGCGAACAATCCACCATGTTCTTCCTCGATCCCGCCGGCAACGCCCTCGAATTCAAGGCCTTCGCCGACCTCGGCCAACTCTTCGCCAAGTAGCACAGGCGGGTGACCGGGCCATCAGGCGAGGCACCCGCGCCAGACAACAGCGGTCAGGAAAACGAGCCTACTTGCCCGAAGTCGACGCCGAAGTCATTGGCGAATCCACCATCTTCGGCTGAACCACCACGCCATCAAACAGCGTCGCCCCGATCAGGTGATCCCCCACGGGCCTCACGAATCGCAGCTTCCATCCCGTGTCAAAGTAGCTGACCTTGTGGTCGGCCATACCCACACTGAATGCAACAGCCGTATTCGACGCAGTCACGAGGACGCGTTTGCCCGGAACATCGTAGTAAATGCTGTCTACTTCGGTCAGGAAGAGATTGTGCAGCGTCTTCCACGTCGCCCCGTAGTCCGTTGACAGCCAGACACCCTCGCGTCCACCTACCCACAGGTTCTTGTCGCCGTCGATCGCCAACGCACCAACCTGCGTCAACTCGCCCGGCAGCGCCACCGTATCCCACTTGCTTCCTCCATCAGGGGAGAGCGAGAGCCGCGTCAGGTTGCCGACCAGTACCATGGACGACCCCCCGTCCGCACTCCCCTGCGCCGGCGTCAGCACGGAAACGAAATGCACGTCAGGCATCGCCAGCGACGCATCCCCCGCCCAGTGCTGCCCTGCGTCCGTGGACCGGAACAAACCCGCAGAACTGCCCGCGTAGAGCAGATTGCCCGACCGGACAAGCGTGTACACGACCGCGTCCACACGATCAACCGCCGGTGCAGTCTTCGGAGCCGTCGGCGCCGCAGGAACAGGGGCCGCGCGCTTTGCCGTCACATGCTGCACAGCAGGAGGGGGCGGTCTGCGACCATTCACCTGGATCAGGTGAGCACTCTTGCGATTCGCCGCCTTCAAATCCAAACCCCGCTTTGAACCGGACCGGTTTGGGGCCGCCGCATGCCCGTGCGTACGAACGACGCTCGGTTTGTTCACCGGACGCCGTCCTTTGCTACTCTGCCGGACACGCGCTACCTGACTTGTATGCGCAGCAACCGGAACCTTCAGCCGGGTAGGCACCGGAAGCACAGGGGCCGTTCTTAAAGCCTTTTCCGCAGGCGGACCGGCAGCGCCAGCCTCGAGTGCACTGGAATCAGCCCACGATCCTGCCTGCAGCCGGAAGATCCCATGCCCGGTCCCGGCCAGCAGCGTCCCATCATCCAAAGAGACCAGGCTAAATACGTCGTGGCCAGACAAACCGTCGCTCTGCTGCCGCCACTTCACGCCGCCGTCCGTGCTCTGAAAAACCCCACCCGTTGCCTTGTCATTCACTACGCCCACATACACCGTGTCCGGATTCTGACCATCGGCTGCATAGGCTGTTACCTGTCGCGCAGAAAACCCATCGTTGGACGACGCAAAGGTGGTGCCCCCGTCCTCACTGCGGTAGACGCCCCCGCGATCGGTCGCGATCAGAATATGATTCGCATTGCCCGGATCGACAAATACGTCGTTCACGATGACATCCTCGGGCGTTAACCGCTCCCAGTGCGCTCCCGCGTTCGCCGTCTTGTAAAGACCTTCCGTGGTCCCCGCGAACACAATCTCCAGATGGGTCGGATCCTGATCCAGCTTCCGCGTGCGCCGTGCCGACGACGGAATTCCCTGCACCTTCGTAAAGTGCTCGCCCGCGTTGGTGCTCTTATATATGCCCGAGCATGCGCTGGCGTACACAATATTCGAGTCTTTCGGATCGACAATAATCGAAAAAACGTCCGAATCGTCGATGATGCCGTCCTTGATATTGCTCCAGGTCGCGCCGCCGTCCGTGGTCTTCCACGGAAGGTGCCATGTGCCGGCATAAATCACATTCGGATCTGCCGGATCGATCGCCACCGACTGCACTTCCTTGATCTCAGCACTGCCTTCCGGGCTGATCTGCTTCCAGTGCACGCCATTGTCATTGCTGCGATACACACCCCGCAGGGTGCCGGCGACCAACTGCTTCGGGTCGGATTCCGAGCGCGTCAGCGCCCGTACGGATTGCCCCCGCATCTCCGCCTGGCTGTACCAGTCCTTGCCGTAGTTCTCGCTGATGAAAACGCCGCCGTCCAGAGAACCGACCGTAAACGCCCCGATCACCAGCCGCTTGGGGTTCTGCGTGTCAACCACAATATGATCGATGACGAGGTCGTTGCGCTTCGCAATCTGGGCAACACGATTCCACTGAACTCCACCATCATGCGAATCGTAGACCCACCCCGTCGCCGTCCCCAAAAACAGGTGGCGCGAGTCCGCCGGGTCTGCGGCCAGCGAGCGCGCACTGCCGCCGAACGGCCCAAGCGGAAACCATGTTGCGGCCCGCGCAGCGGAACCGAACAGACCAGCCGCAAGCACACCACAGGCCAGCCTTAACCACGAAGAAAAACGCATCTTACCCTTTGGACTGCATTGCTAGGTTAAAGCAAACTCCGGTCCTGGCGCACAATCACACCGACACAGATACGCTTGCCTTCCCCATTTGGATGCAATCGAGTGCAGGGGTGCCAAAACGGGACTTAGCGCAGGTAAGCATCGTCCTTGCTGATCCAGTCCTGCCGCGGTGGCGCAAAAATGTCGTAGTCCACCGTATCTTCCAGCGCTTCGGCCGAGTGCGGCAGCCCACCAGGAATCACCAGCACCTCCCCGGCGCGCACCGTCACCTGCTTCTCCGTGCCGTCCCCACCCAGCGTGAACACGAGCGCTCCCTCGACAATCCAGGCAATCTGCTCGTTCGCGTGGCTGTGACGCGGCACCACACAGCCCTTCTTCAGGTCAATGCGCGCGATCATCGCCTGCGTCCCGGTAATGAACGCTCGCGTCAGCAGGGCGTTCATCGGTTCCACAGGTACGTCGGCCCAGCGGGTCAAAACAGCCTCAACAGCAAGCGGTGTTTCTTCATCAGGCATGCCATCAGCCTACCCTGACAAACCGCAAGCCTGAAAGCAGCCGAAGCAATTACGCTGGGTATTATGGCTCCCATGCCCGTCAGGCTCCGTGCAGTTTGGTCCCCTCGGCTCCTCGCCTCACTGTTCGCCCTTGTGTATCTCGCCGCATGTGCGGCCGCTCAGGCGCCAACAGCCCCCGACGTCGCCCCCGCCTCCAACGCAACCGAGCCGCATACCGTCCTCCGCACCACGGTCCGGCGTGTCGTTCTGGACGTCGTCGTCACCGACAGCAGCGGCACCCCGGTCAGCGGCCTCACCCGCAATGACTTCCAGATCCTTGAAGACGGCAAACCGCAGACCATTCTCTCCTTCGACCCGACCGGGTTCACCAACGCGATGGACTACGTTCCCCCCGCACTGCCCCCGCAGCCCGCAAACACCTTCATGAACCTGCCCTCCACCCCGGAGCGAGGACCCTTGTACGTCCTGCTCTACGATCTCGTCGACCTCGACGACCCAAGCCAGATGGACACGCCCGAGGACCACCACCAGCAGGTCATCGCCCGGCAGCAGATGATGAAGTTCATCGAAAACAAGCCCGAAGGCACACGCTTCGCCATCTTCGCGCGCTCTGACGGCCTCCACCTCATCCAGGGCTTCACCGCAGACAAAACCCTTCTCGTCGCTGCCCTTGACCCACATCACCCCAGACCGCACCTGCCCATGGTCTTCCTCATGGGCTCCAACTTCGGCCGGGGCAACCGCCTCGGCGCACTGGACACCCTGCACCGCATCGCCCTCTACCTCGACGGCCTGCCCGGCCGCAAAAACCTGATCTGGTTCTCTTCCATGTTTCCCCTTTCCCTGTTCGCGGAGCAGAACGACGGTCCCAACTTCCAGGAAGAGACCCGCGCCACGCTCGACCTCATGGCTCATAACCAGATCGCCATCTATCCCGTCGATGCCCGTGGCGTAGCCGCCGAGGACTCCCATGTCTCCATCGGCACCGGCGTCCACAACGACACGGTCACTTCCTCCGTCGACGGTGGTGCGCCCGCTTCAGGCGGCGGCGGCAGCGCGGCCAGCAGCCAGGCCGGAAGCTCCGTCCAGGGCGACTCCGCCGTCGTCGGCAGCTTCAACGTCATGGATGAGATCGCCCGTGAGACCGGCGGCCAGGCCTTCTACGGCACCAACGACGTCGCCAAAGAACTCACCGAGGCCACCGAGGGCGGAAGCACCTTCTACACCCTGAGCTACGCGCCCACAGACAGGAACTACAACGGCAATCTTCGCCACATCCAGGTCGAGCTCGCGAAGAAGGGCTACCACCTCGCCTACCGCCGTTCCTACTACGGCACGGAGCTGGCCGGAGAGCCCGGTGCCGCCGCCACCGTCGGGCCCGCGACCTCCGCAAAGCGCGAGACCACACCTCCACCGGTGGTCGATACCCTCTCCGCCAACATGCAGCACGGCGCGCCGACCGCCCACCAACTCGTCTTTGTCGTCCAGGCCAAAGCGGTGGGCGCACCCACCCAGGGAACCCCGGAGCAGATGGCGCAGTTAGCGACCGAGCCCGCCTACTTCAAGCTGCGTCATCGCGCGGCTGCAGGAAAACCGCTGACGCCGGTAGCGCTGCAGCACGCTGTCTTTGCCTTCGAAATCCCGACGCGGCAATTCAAGAGCGAGAGCCAGCTCGACCTCGAAGTGGCCGCCGCCGCTTACGATAGCGACGGCCAGCTGATGAACGCCGTCGTTCGGCTTGCAAAGAAAGAAGTGGAGTCAAGCACAGCGAGCGGACAAACTCCGCGCTTCTACCGCGTAGAGCAAGCCCTGGAACTGCCGGCAGGCGCGGTCTCCGTGCGCTTCGCCATACGTGACGCCAGCAACGACCGTACCGGTGCCGTGGAGGTTCCTCTTCCTCTCGCAGGCCAAAGCCCAACGCCATCCACAAGTGCTGCGCCTTGATGCCGAGTTTTGACCGTAGTCCCCAGCCGCGGCCAGGCAGCAACGGGCGTCAACAACAAACAGACAAACGCAGGGAGCGCAAGCCGTGGACAACCGAATCCTCCGTCGTCTTCTGCTGATCTCCGGCCTGCTTGCCTTCACCCTGCTGGTCGGTTCCATCGGCTTCGTCGCCCTTGAACATTACCCCTGGTTCGACGCCTTCTACCGCGCCCTCACCACCATCACCACCGTCGGCTCGCCGGACGCGCAGCCCTTGAGCCGCCCAGGCAAAATCTTCAACTCTTTCCTGATCCTCTTCGGCGTCAGCGTCATGTTTCTCGGCGTCGGCGCCGTCACACAAACAGTGATCGAACTGGAACTGAAAGACATCTTCGGTTCCCGGAAAAGGCGGCGCACCATCGAGAAACTCGAAGATCATTTCATCATCTGCGGCTACGGCCGCGTAGGCCGGAACGCCTCCTACGAATTCAAGGAAGCCAAGGCCCCCTTCCTCGTCCTGGACCGCAACCCGGAGCGCGTAGCCAACGCAACTGCCGCAGGCATCCTCGCCGTTCTTGCCGACGCAACCCAGGATGAAAGTCTGCGCTCGGCAGGCGTGCTGCGCGCCCGCGGCCTCATCGCCGCACTGGCCACGGACGCCGACAACCTCTTCGTCATCCTCTCGGTCAAAGCGCTCAACCCAGGTCTTTTCATTGTGACCAGGGCCTCGGAAGAAGAAGCCGGTAAGAAGCTGCGCAGAGCAGGGGCGGATATCGTTCTCACACCCTATTCCGTCGCCGGTCGCCAGTTGGCCGACGCCCTGCTCCGCCCCAGGGTCATTGAATTTCTGGACTTTGCCCGTGGCAACATGGGTCCAGGCATCACCATGGAGCAGGTCCTCGTAGGACCACATGGCAGCGAAGGCGACCGCAGGCTCGCAGAGGTCCCCGGCGTGGACCAGTTTGGAGGCATCATCCTCGCGCTCCAAAGGCACGGCGAGGAAACCATCTTCAACCCGTCAAGAGATGTCCAGGTAGCCTCCGGTGACTTCCTCATCGTCATGGGGGAACGGAACGACCTGCATCGCCTCAACGCGGCGCTCACGCAATAAAAAGGCCCCCCTCACGCAACGCGGGAAGGGGGCACTTGATTCAACACCTAGGGAGCGGGAGCAAAGCCTGCCGGCTCGGTGCCCAGGTTCGCCGAGGTAGCAGGTGCAGAGCTCGGCGTCGTGTGGAATGCTCCATTGATGCCTGTCGGGAAGAAGCCTCCCTGAGTCAGACCAGCGCCACCATAAGCAAGGGCAAGAACCTCGGGCACGGAGCGGATGGCCGGAAGACCATTGCTCGGATTGATGGAAAGATACTGGTTCTGCGGACCCGTCGGAGGCGGTACAAGATCGGCGCCATCCAGCACGGGGCTAGGAATATTCAAGCGCGCAATCTGGGTATGCAGGGTGCCGACATGCTGCGACTCCGTCGCAAGAATACGAGCCGCCGTCTGGATCACCAGCGGTGTCTTCAAAAGATACGCAGCGCCACCATAGGCAGAAACGCCGATGTCTTCGAAGATCCGGGCCAGCGTGAGGAACTCATTCTCGCTGCCGAAGCCGATCCCGAGAGCGTTTAAATTGATATTCGGCTTCGCAATCGCCTTGTCGCCCAGAAAAGAGCGTAGCAACACGACGTGCGCACGTTCGTCGACGCCGATCTCTGACGTAATGGCCTGCGTGAAGACGAGGCTATTGGAGAAGGTAACTTTGCTGCCGCCCGTGGTCACGCCGCCTGCTCGCGGATTGTCACCCCTGGCCGTACCGGAGATCGCAATGCCCATCTGCTCGATCCCGTAGCCATACTGCCCATACGTATAAAACTCGGCTTCAAGATACTCCAGGTTAAGGGCAAAGTTCAGAACTTCGATCTCGATGTTCGTTTGTGCTTCCGCCGGCTTTACGCCGGCAACGGACATCGCTCCTACAGCAGCGCTTGCAATACCAATCTTCTTCAAAAAACTACGGCGATTTGGAGAAGCATCAACAACTTCTTGGATCAGAGATTTCGACATGAATGGGTCCTTTACAAAGTGATGTTTGCGAAAGAGAAGCCGGATCAGCTCAGCGCGAAGCGGGAGTCACGCCAGCTTGCGGCGGTTGAGCGCCACGGCACCGGCCAGGGGCAGAAGCAACAGCAATGCCGACGGGGGCTCAGGGGTTACAGAACTTGCCGCGTTGGTGGTCGTCGTCAACGCATATGCACTGGAGGTTGCTGTGCATGGGGCCATTGAGGTGTTCAGAAACATTCCGCCAGCCACGCCGCATAGGTCGCCGGTAGCCGTAGGATCCCCTGCAAAGAGGAACCCGGTTGCCAGGTCGCCTAAGGCCACGTTGGGAAATTCAGTAAGGAAGAGGTCATAAGTTCCGGTGCCGAGAACGTCACTCAGCGAAACGTCACTGAAGCCTGTGCCATTGTTGTCAATCTCACTTCCCGTCGTGTCGTTGAACAGCGTCAGCACGGGAACGAAGCCACCTGTGGCAAAGGAGGTTGTGGCCGCCGTGAAATCGGTTGTGCCGGTCACGCTGAAGGTCAATTCGTAGTCAGAATTGTCGGCGGCGAAATTACCGGTGGTTGAAAAAGTAGAAGCCTTTGCGCCCAGCAGCGAAACGGAGCACAACACAAGAAGTCCGCAGATGCCGGACATGCGGGGAAAACGCACCATGGCGTGGTGCCTCCTGAAAGTCTATTTTTGGAATGTACCGAACAGAAAGGAGAGGTGCTGCCGTAAGAAGGGGTACCACCACGGTGCAGTATCGAGCCCCTCGAATAGCTGGGGGCTCTGGTCACGTGCCGCATGTCGTTGCGTGTAGTGAGATGGTGCGAGTTGCTCTCAGAGCAGCGAAGAAAGAAACAATATTTCGTAACACTCAAAAGGCGCGTGTCTGGCCGCCATCCATCACGTAGCATCCGCCTGTCGAGAACGCTGCCTGCGGCGAACACAGCCAAGCCGCCAGCGACGCTATCTCCTCAGGCGTACCGAACCGCTGCTGCGGCACCTCGCTCTCCAGCATCTGCTCCACCGCCTCACGCCGGTTTGCCAGATGGCGCTCCCACGATCCCCCCGAAAAGTAAATGTTTCCCGGACAGATCGTGTTCACACGCACCTTTTGCGGCCCAAGCTGCCGTGC
>CAZZWG010000024.1:17598-21652 GCA_964657685.1 Verrucomicrobia bacterium Tous-C9LFEB
CCCGTCCCAAGATTCGCAATCAAATGATCCAGCCGACCGAAGTGCTGCACCGTGCGCTCCATCGCCCGCGCAATCGTCTCCGCATGGGTGAAGTCGCCTCGCACGGCCAGAATGCGTTCATGCGTTGCCGGTGTAGCCAGCTCCGCCTGTGCCGCCCGCAGCGAGGCTTCATCGCGCCCCGTCAAGACAACCCGCGCGCCTTCCGCCAGCAACGCCGAGGCAATCGCCCGGCCGATGCCCCGCGAGCTCCCCGCAACAAACGCAACCTGCTTCCCAAGCTGTAAATCCATCCCATCCAGTCTATGTGGTGGGCGCGCTACACCGCCGTCCATCCACCATCCACGTTCAGGTTCTGCCCCGTCACATACGTGCTCGCATCCGAAGCCAGAAACAGCAGCGCTCCGCACAACTCCAGGGGCCGCCCAATCCGGTTCAACACCGTATACCCCTTCAACTTCGTCACAAACGGCGAGTCCTCCACCACCGCATTTTGTCCGGTACCCACATCCTCCGTATTCGAAAACGGCCCTGGCGAAATACAGTTCGCCCGCACACCGCTTGTTCCCCAAAAGCTCGCCGTATAGCGCGTAAACGCAACCAGCGCGGCCTTCGACGCACTATACCCCGGCGGATTCAGTGACGCCGTACCCTCATACAGCTGCGGCCGTGGCGCCACCGACGCATACATCGTCGCAATGTTAATGATCGATCCACGACCCTGCTCCTTCATGCGGATCCCAAGACGCTGCGTCGTCTGCACAGACCAGTACACCCCGCCCTGCAGATTGCGCTGCCACTGGTCGAAACTCGCATTCTCCAACGAGCCTTCCGGCACATTAAACCCCGTCGCCGCCCCCAGCTCATGCGCATTGTTTACCAGGATGTCGATCGAAGACTCCCGCTTCGCAATCTCCTCGCACAGCCGGTTCAAGCCATCCACGTCATACATGTCGATCTGCTCAACGGCAACCTTGTCGTCGCCGAATCGCCCACGCCACGCTTCCGCTTCCGTCTTCAATCGCTCGCTGCGCCCCAGCGCCACCACACGCGCACCATTGGCCAGCAACGCAAGCGCAAACGTACGCCCAAGAAATCCGGAAGCTCCCGTCAAAACAGCAGTCTTGCCTTGCAATGAAAAAAGATTGTCGCGTTGTAGTTGTTCAGCGGTAATGGGCATAGCAATCCTCGAGTACATGGGTGAGTAAACAATCAGCTTTCAACACGGTGCCACAGGACTTCACTTCACCAGTACCGCTTGACATACGCAAGCTGCCCGCGCAGGAACTCCACCTCATCCCCGGGCACGCCACGCGCCACCTGCAACGTCACCCCGCCGTCATAGCCGATCGACTGGATCGCCGCAAACACGTCATCGAAATCGGCCGATCCCGTCCCCAAAGGCCGCGTCTCAATACCGCCTTCCGGCTTCCGGTACCGATCCTTGATATGCACCGAGCCGATCCGCTCGCCATACGCCGCAAACTCTTCCGTAGCCTTGTATCCCAGCCCTGAACTGTTCCCCGAATCCCAGTTCACCTTCAAGTACGGATGCTCCAGACGAGCTAAAAACTGCTTGAATTCCTCAGGCCCAAAATCAGCCTCCAGGTGCAACTCGACGCCGTAAGACTCGGCAACCGGCAGCGCACGTTGCAACGCCTCCAGCACCTGGATCTTCTCTTCTTCACTCGTGATTCTTGCATTATCCACGAACGGCAGCACCATCCGCCACGCTCCAATGCGCTGCGCCCGCGCGATCAACGCATGCAGATGCTGCTCACGCCGAAGCCGCTCCTCCGGCGTGCAGCGAATCAGCGGATGCTCCATAAACCAATCGCCACAAAGCGCTGGAGTCGCAATCGCATGCTCCGCCTTCAACGCATCGAACTCCCGCAAACCCTCTTCCGTAAAGATCGGGTTCGCGCCCTTCGCAGGGTCGTCCGCGGATCCGTCAAAATCATCATGGATCCACTCGATGTAGCTGAACCCCGCGGCCCTGGCCTTGGCAAACTCCCCGCGCCAGCCGGTACGAGGGAAAGATTGAAAACGGCCCTCCTCGGGAGGAGACAGACGGCCCTGCATGACACCAAACGTATGAGGCATATCGATAGAATAAAGGCTCTCCAAGCCGCCAAGAAGTGAGGCCCGCGCGCCCTGACGGTCCCCGTACTTGCGCAGTACCGGCCTACTCCTCCAGCGGCTTCACGATCATGTTGGCCAGGAACTCCTCGCGCGGCAGAAACGGAAACAGATCCTCAAGCGGCTTTGAGACAAACGTCCCGTCCGGCTTCTGGTAGCTCTGCAAGCGCGGTGCGCGCACCTCATCCGGCAGCACGTTCACATCACAAACCACCGGCCCCTTCATGTCCAGAACCTTGCGCACCTCACCCCGCAGATCGGTCTGATCCTTGATCACATAGCTGCCCAGCTTGAACGCTTCCGCCACAGCGCTCAGGTTCGGAATCGTCAGCCCTGTCTTCGCATCAGCCCCGATCGAAGCCTCTTTGAAATACGCCGTCTGCGACGCCCGAATCGAGCTGTACCCATCGTTGTTCAACACAAAAAACTTGATCGGCAGATTCAACCGGTGAATGGTTTCCAACTCCTGGATGTTGAACATAAAGCCGCCATCGCCATCCACCGCAATCACCTCGCGGCCAGGGTTCGCCACCGCCACGGCAATCGCAATCGGAATGGCATAGCCCATCGATCCCAGACCCGCCGTGTGGTACAGCCTCTGCGAATGAAGGATCGGAAACGCAAGAAAAAAGATCTCGATCCCGGACCCGGAATTGCCCACCACGATCCTTGTCGACGAATCCACCTCCGTCCCCACGACCTCCGCCAGATTGAAGATCGACACCAGCCCCTCAGCCTTCTGGTGCTCGTCCGTGACCACCGCGTAGCGATGCTTCCAATCCGCGCACCGCTCCTGCCACGGCTTGAAGTCTTTTGGCTTCAGCTGCTCCTTATGCTTCAACAGCTCCGTAAGAAACGCCTTCGCATCCGCACATACCGGCTGCTGCACATACGGGTGCATTTTGTTCAGTTCAGCCTGGTCGATGTCGACCGTAATCTTGTGTGCCTCACGCGCCAGGTTCTGCGGCGCATAGCCCGTGATCGCCATGTCCATGCGCGCACCCAGCACCATCAGAAAATCGCAATTCTGCAGTGCAAAGTTCGCTCCCCGCGCCGCCACATTGCCCGGCCGCCCCACATAGGTAGGCTCATCGGAGTTGATCAGATCCGCCGCGCACCACGTCGCTACAGACGGTATCCCAAGATACTTTCGCAGCTCCTCAAACTCTTCCTCTGCATGCGCCAGACGAATCCCGTTGCCCGCAAATAACATCGGCCGCTCGCATGCATTGAAGGCCTCAATCGCGCGCCGCACCTCGGCCGGAACATTGGCCGTGCCGGTGATCGCAATATCATGCGCAAACTCCGCCGGATCGAACACCCGCAGCTCGCTCTCCTCAATCGGAGTGGCCTGCACATCCAGCGGGATGTCGATCCATACCGGTCCGGGCCGTCCGTGCAGTGCCAGAAAGACCGCCTTCTCCAGGTGATAGCGAATGTCCTTCGGCTCAAGGATCGTCTCGGCATACTTCGTGATCGGCCGCACAATCGAGCAGATGTCCACCTCCTGCACCCCAAGCTGCCGCATCCCCAGCGGCTTGCCCGTCAGTGCATCAAACATCCGGTCCGGCCGCTTCACCTGCCCCGACACATACAGCACAGGCGTCGAGTCAAGCCACGCGCCCGCAACGCCGGTCACCGCATTCGTGCCTCCCGGCCCCGTGGTCACCATGCAGAACCCCAGGCCATTTGTGGCCTTGGCATAACCTTCCGCGCAGATCGCGGAAGCCTGCTCATGCGAGTTGCAAATCGGCGTGATGCGCTTCTCAAGGGCCAGCGATTGGTTCAGGTGCATGGCCCCGCCACCGGTAACAAGGAAACAATTCGTGATTCCAAGATCGGCGACGAACTTCAGGACGTAGTCAGACAGCTTGATCATTCACCATCTATGGTAACGGACTTCCCCGCTGGACTCGCA
>CAZZWG010000024.1:21752-25700 GCA_964657685.1 Verrucomicrobia bacterium Tous-C9LFEB
CGCATGTTGTCCACAAAGGCCGTCACGCCGCCGGATCCTGTGCACGCGCAGTTCTCGCCCATGATCTGAAACGCACCCCACGACGCAGACTTCAACGCCGCCTCCAGGTTCAAAGCCGCAGCGCGCTGCAAACGCGAGTACTGCGAACTGAACGTGCCGTACCCCCCCGCATGCCGATCCGAAATGTCAGGGTAGGCCGCGTCATAGGCTCCGCCGGTAAGCTCGCTGAAGACATGACGCTCAAACAAAATTGTCGGCCGCCCTTGCAGATCAAACGCGCCCTGAACCCCCGTCTCCACCTCCGCCACCGCCTGGATAACGGCAGGCTCGCACTGCAGACGGCTCGCAGCCGCGGCAAAATTCGCGGGCGTAAGCGCATGGGGAGGCATCGACTGTGGCTGCAGCAGCGGTGAAACGGCGTCGGGCGCCACGCTGGACTGCACAAGGTGCGCAAATGTGGGTCCGTTGGGCGTGATCACACCGTCCGGCACGCGGATGTGCATCACCGCCGTCTGGTAATACACAATGGCCGCCAGCGTTCCCGCGCCATAGCCCCCGTCCTCCTCCAGCGTCTGCCCGGTTGCATCAACGTGCTGATTCAGCAAGCGCTGCACCAGCATCACGTCCCCATGAGAATTCACCTGGTTCTTGCCAACGGGGTTGCTGAGCGTGAGAACCATGGAAACCTCCGGCGTATGGTTGCCAAAGCCTAGCGCACCCTCCATCCGAAAGCTATCGAATTCTCTACTCCGGCGGGCGCAGCAGAAAGACGTCACGCCCCCGCAAACCGCGTGCGTGCAGAACAGCATCGGCAAATTCGCGCACCGCGCCCTGCCCCCCGTCCCTGCGGCTCACAAAGCCGTGCTCCGCCACAAACGAGCACACCTCACCGGCAGCATTCGCCGGACAGGCACACAGGCCGGCAATCTCCATCGCAAACAAATCGTTCACATCATCCCCGAAGAAGCACGCCCGTGCCAGCGGTACCTCAAACTTCGTCGTGAACTCGCGCAGCGCCGTGGCCTTGTCCCGCGTCCCCTTCACCACGTGGTGCAGGTGCATCTTCGCGGCATACCGGTCCACCAGTGGCGAGGGTTCTCCGGAGATCAGCGCCAGCTTGATGCCCAGACGCCGCAGCAGCGAGATCCCCATGATGTCCGTGAAGGAGAAGCGCTTGCTCTCATCCACGGTTCCCGTTGACCAGACCAGCGTTCCGTCCGTCAGAACCCCATCAACATCAAAGGCGATGGCCTGCAAACTCTGCAGGCCATCGGTAAGTTCGGAGGAGGTGAGCGCCATCACTAAACGGCCGCGCCCACACGCCGAAGCTTCTTCATCACAGGGATCTCTTCCTCGTACACGCGCTTCACGCCATCGCCCATCGACTGCTCGCACAGGCGAATGTCACGCACAAGTCGGCTGATACCGTTCGGCTCCAGCGAAGCCGCCTGGTCCGATCCCCACATCGCGCGGTCCATCGTGATATGCCGCTCCACGCAGCAGGCGCCCAGCACCGCGGCCGCAACCGTGGTCGGAATACCGGTCTCATGGCCGGAGTAGCCCACGGGCAGGTTGTACCGCTCGATCATCGCCGGGATCGCTCGCAGGTTCAGCTGCTCATACTTGGCCGGGTAGGTCGACGTCGTGTGCATCAGAATCGTGTTCTCTTTGCCAAGCACCTCAACAGCATGGTCGATCTCGTCATAGGTGCTCATACCAGTCGACGCGATGATCGGCTTACCTGTCTTGCGCACATGCTTCAGCAAATTGTCATCGGTCAAGGAAGCCGACGCAATCTTGTAGACCGGGGGGTTGAACTGCTCGATGAAGTCCACAGACGCTTCATCCCACGGGCTTACAAACCAGTCGATCTTCACCTGCTTGCAGAAATTCGCGATCTCCGCATAGTCTTCCTGACCGAACTCGAGACCACGCTTCAAGTCACCGTTTGTGTCGCCAAACGGATTGGGCCGCGGCTGAGCCAGCTCCTTCTCCGTGTACACCACTTCAACAGTCCGCTTCTGGAACTTCACGGCATCGCAGCCGGCGGCGACAGCCACGGAGATCAGACGTTTGGCGAGATCAATGTCGCCGTTGTGGTTGATGCCGACCTCTGCAATCACATAGCAGGGCTGGCCGGGGCCAAGCTGTTTGTTTCCGATCTTCACGGTGCTCATAAAAACTCCAGGAATGTTGCTGCGCTTCAGGTTTCCGCCTACGATTTGAACCCTCTCCGATTGTTACAGAACGGGCAAGCCCGGTCCAGTAACAGCGCGATGAAAAGTCCAGGCCTCCCGCCCAAAAACAAACGGCCAGCCATCGCTGGCCGGCCGCTTGTTCAACGTACAGACGGTTACTTCTGGTGGTGGCGGCGGCGATGCTTACCGCCACGAGCCGGAGCCGAACGCGGGATCGGCTTGACCGTGGACTCGTCCACAGCCGTACCGGTGTTCGCATCGGTGGCGCCAGCAGGAACCAGCGTGTTGGCGACAGACTTGGTGCCGGCGGTTCCGGTGTAAACCGTGATCCGCGATGCATCAATGCCCTTCTCGCCCACAAGGTAGGCCTTCTCGTTTACGGCACGCTCGGAAGCGCGGCGCTGTGCCATCTTCTCGTCGGAGCCGGCGTTGCCAACCACATCGAGCTTGCTCTGCGGATCACGCTGCAGCGCGAGGGAGATGTCGTCAAGGCAGGCCTTGGCTTCGTTATCCACGCGGGTCGGACGCTTCGCATCGCGATCGAAGTTGATCGAGCAGAGCGACTGCGTCTGCACCTGGGGCGGCGGCGGCGGTGCCGAAACCGTAACCGAGGTCGTCGTCGAAGCGGTCTGGCCCTTGTCGTCAACAACGTTGCAGGTCACGGTGATCGTGCCAGGAGCGGCACCCGTGGTATCCAGCGTTGCCGTTGCCGTGTTCCCGTTGATGGAACCCGAGGTCGCACTGTAGCTATAGGTCAACGGCCGGTTCTGCGGGCTGTTCCCCTGCGATGTCACCGTGGCAGACTGCCCAGGGCTTACCGTCGAAGGATTCGCCGAGCAGCTGATCGTCGGCGGCTGGAACTGCGTCAGCGTGAAGGGCACCGAGCAGTCCGCAAACTGACCAGGCTTGGCTCCCTGCATCACGTGGCCCTTGACCGTGAAGCTCCCCGGATTGAGGCTCTTCGTATCAACCGCAGCTACGTTCGAAGTCGAGGCAATCGGACCCGCATCGGAAGTCCAGCTATACGTCACCGGCTTCTTGGGGTTCACATTCGTGGCCGTGCCCGTGATCTCCACCGGATCGCCCGGGTAGATCGTCGCTCCACCCGCCGGCGCCGTCAAAGCGCAGGCATAGGTGATCGGCGGCGGCGGAATAATGTGACCGAAGTGCATCAGGATGCCGGTGCTCAGTTCAGCAGCGCCCATATTGGTACGCCCGCCGATGGCCCCGCCGTACGGAATGCTTCCGACCGGAGGTCCGAAGTCAACGTGGCTCCAGCGGTAGTCAGCCTCGAAAACACGAATGCCGAAAAGACCGCTGTGGAAAGGCAGGTTGTAGTCCATGCCGCCGCCCGCCGTGATCGTCGTGCCCCACGTGTAAGGCTCATGCTCAAACGAGGCAGGAACCTCGCTGTTCGGTCCACCCAGGCGAACGCCGCCTACCAGGCCGTGAGCAAACAGCGTGAAGTTCGACAGCGGCGCTCGGAAGATCGGACCCGCAGAACCCGAGTACAAGCCGTCGTTCTGTCCGTCCGGGTTAGCAAACCCTTCAATCTCGGCACCGAAATACTTGTTGAAGTAATAGGCCCCGCTGATCACCGCGCCTTCGTCCACGGAGGAGTACCGGATCCCGAAAGGCTGAACCGAACCATGGGCTCCAAAGTAGGAGTAGCCCATGAATACGTCAACCTTGGACGGGTTGACGCCCGTGTAGGCGTTGCTGGTGGGCGCGGGTGCGCTGGGCGGCGGGG
>CAZZWG010000025.1:0-24309 GCA_964657685.1 Verrucomicrobia bacterium Tous-C9LFEB
CCGGGCCCAGTCCGCCGTCGCACATGGGGATCGCGTGTACCTGTGGATCGCGAACTTAACGCGGTTTCAGGAAGCGATGACGGTGTTTAACAAGCCGGTGTCCGCAGGGGGTGGGTTCGGTGGCAGTCGAGCAGACATCAATCGCGATTCGGTCTTCCACGCAGTCGACCGTGCCCTCGCCCTGGCTGAGAGAGCTGTTAGTCGCACTGGGAGCGCTGGCGCTGAGCCGGCAGGTTTCGCTGAGCCCCGAAGGGCTGCTGGTGATGGCGCAGGACCTGGAGGACGTGCCCTGGGCATGGCTGCAGAAGGCCATCAGCGGCTGGCGGCGGGGCACGCTGCCGATGGGGCGTCCATCCGAGATGGACCGCTTCCCTACCGTGCGACAGCTACGGTTACAAGCGGAGTTGCTGCAGTGGGAAACCTAAGATTCACCGGGCCGGGCGGAGGGACACGATGAACGAGTATGAAGCGATTTTTGCCGGTGTGGAAGACGTAGCGGATTTACGGTGCGCGATTGCGCGGGCAGTGCGCGCACTGCGGGCGGCGATGGAGAAAGAAGACAACCTGGCGGTGACGTCGGCGCATGTGCGCAACCTGGAGGAGCTGGCGCCGGACGCACTGGCGGTGGCGTATGCGACGGCGGAAAAGCAATGCACGTTCTGGCCAACGCCGGGGCAGATCCGCGAGCTGGCGGGTTGGTCAGACGAGACGCGTGGGCGGGCGGCGCTGGGTTGGGTGTTCCGCTATCTCGAAGCGCATGGGGTGGACGGGCGGCCGCACGGCGGGGGCGTGCGGTTTGGGGAAGATGGCAACGGACAGCGTGTGGTGGTGGAGGCGCTGGCGGTGATCGAGGCTGCGTCGCTGCCGGCGGAGATTGCGGAGGCGCTGCGCCTGTTGACGTGCGGGGAAGTGAAGGCGGGGCTGCGGTATTTACAGCAGCATCCGGTGATGCAGGGGTGGGATGGATTCAGCGCGGACGGGGCTACCCGTACGGCGGAGCGCATCGAGTCGCAATGGCTGCGGTGCTATCAACAGGCGCAACGGACACGGCACGCTCCCCCGCGGATTGGAGGGACTGCTTGAACCAGGCATTGCTGCGCGTTAACCCTATGCCGGAGACATTTGGACCGGCGGCTACTGGACGTAAACGGAACCTGGGCGGGGCGGTGCTGCTGGCAGCGATCCAGGACTACCGCAGCCTGCGGAAGCAGGTACACCTGGATGCGGCCAGGTTTCTTTATCCGCAGACGGCGGAGTACCGCAAGCATTTCGACTGGGTGGTGTCGATGGCGGATGAGTTGAATGGGGCGTGGCTGCGGGATGCGCTGGACCGGTGCCGTCCGGAGTGGGATGTGCAACGGTTACAGCGACATACCGTTACGCTGCACAGCGTGAGCGGCCGGGGCGGACGGTGAACGGACTGGCGTGGACCAGCGGGCTTTCGTTGCAGTTGCTGCCGGCGCTGCTGTTCAGCCGGCGGGCTCGACAGGCGCTGCACGGCATGGTGGTGCTGCGGCGGGCGTATGAGCATGTGCTGGTGATGGCAGTGCTCGAAGGTGCGGCGGCGGGACGGGGCGCGTACTACGACGGTTACGTGGACGCGCTGCAGGTGCTGGGGTGCCGGGCGGCGCTGATTGCGAGAGCGCTGTGACGGAGGATGGGCTGAGCCCCAGCGAGTTCCTGATCAGCAAGATGGAAGGGATGGACGACGTAACGCAGGTGCTGATCGTGACCCGCACGGGGGAGGGCGAGATCAGCTACGACTGCTGTGGCCAGATGGCGGCGGACACGCTGGGGATGATTGAGTTCGTGCGCATTGCGGCGGGGGAACACCTGCGCCGGGAGTTGTATGGTGAGGACGAGTAGTGTATCCCCCGGCGAGGAAGCGGCTTTGCTGGCAGCCGCACGCCTGGGGGCCGAGGATGCGTTTCGTGTTCTCTACCAGGGACAGATACGGTATGTGCGCGGGATTGCGCGGGCGATGTTGCGGACGACGCACGTGGGGGACGTGGAGGATGTTTGCCAGGATGTGTTTCTGCGGGCGTTTACGCGGCTTCCGCAATTTGCCGAGGCTTGCACGTTTCGTACGTGGATCAGCCGGATCACGGTGCATACATGCCTGGAGGTGGTGCGGCAGTTTGGCCAGGAGAGCAATGGGGGGTGTCACCTGGTGCCGCTGCATCCGAAGATGGCGGCGGAGGATGCGGCGCTGATCCGGCTGCCGGCGCGGATTGATTTGGAGCACATACTGCGGGGGGTGACACCGCTACAGCGACAGATGCTGGAGATGGCGTACGTGGAGGATATGCCGGCGGCGGAGATGGCGGCGGCGCTCGGCGCCAGCGTGGTGCAGGTGAAGAGCCGGCTGCGGGTGGCGAAGCGGCGGGCACGCAAAAATAGTTAGTGGACCGTGCTCCTTTGGGGGTGTTTTCGACTCTATACCTATACACACATCACTTCTAATCGTTGCACCGGATCCGGAGATTAGCTCTCGCACGCTCGCTTCGGATTGCGCTCCCAGCGCCTGGACCTTGGGACTAAGCTGTGAGGGCTTCCTATGCTCTGGGGAGGTTCTTTGGCGGTATCTCCGAAAATTTGCATTTTGAATGAGAGCGATGCGCGGACCTGGAGTTTTGCCGGGATCGCGCATCGCTGCGCTAGTCGACGGCACCATCACTATACCAAAGGCAAGGTAGAGGAGATGGTGGAGAGCGGCGAGTTGGTTTGGGTGGGAAAGCATAAGCGGGTGGCTACTTTTCTGTTGGCCCGGTCGTGGATCAAGATGTATGTGCGGAATGCGGCGGGGGAAGTGAGTTACTGCACGATGCAGCTGGTTCGGGGTGGGGGCGGGTATTAGTGGTTGGTGGTGCCTTGGTTGTTGGGGGTTTAGTTCCTCTTTTTGTTCCTTCTAGGGAATAAGAGGGTAAAAACCCTCCCACATCTCCCGGCTGAAAAGCGCCGTGAGATATGGGGCACCCGCCTATGTGGCGGAGTCGACCGTCTGTGGTGACGAGGGAATCCAGGTTTAGTTCCCTTTTTTAAGTACCCAGGTTGTTGTGGGTTTAGTTCTCCCCTCTTCACCACAGACAGTCGACTCCGCCACATAGGCGGGTGCCCCATATCTACCGACGTTTTTCAGTCGGGAGATGTGGGAGGGTTTTTACCCTCTTATTCCCACGAGGATTTTGATGAAGAGAACGATTGCTTGGCTGGCGTTCGGGTGGGCGAGTTTGCCCCTGTTGGGAGGGACGGTTAATGGGAATCTGCTTGGACCTTCAGGACTGCCCGTCAGGAATGCGGTGCTGGGCTTTCATCTGCAACAAGCTGGTCTGGTGGTTGGCAGTGGGTCGATTGTTCCTCTGACCGCCGCCTGCTATACCTCGTCGGATGGCTCGGTTGCCGGATTGCCCAATCCGCTCACCCTGCCCTCAATCAGTGTGAGTTACGGATCTGGCACGGTGCCGGCCGGCACCTACTATGTCGCCATCGCATTTTTCGATGCGGGTGGCAATGTGACGGTCGCTTCTCCCGAAGCGGTGGTGACGCTCACCAGCAGCGGCTCGATCAGCGTTGCGCCGCCGGCTTCCTTCCCGGCCAATGCTGCCGGGATGACGGTGTTCGCCGGCAACAGCAGCGGCGGCGAAACGGCGCAAGGCTCTACCAGCGGCCCGGCAGCGGCGTTCCCCCTGACACAGGCGCCCACGGGCACCGGGCTGGCCGTTCCCGCAGCCAACAACACACCCTGCCAAATCGCTTTCAATGACACGGTGATTCCCTACTCGGGTTACGACGTTTCCCTGGTTTCCGCCAGCGGAAATGCCTACCCCGGTTGGCCGCAGACGTGGCAGCTGAACGGGGGCCCGAATGGCACCGTGAATGTATCGAATGGAGCTCCGCTGTGGAACGGGGTCGTCGTCTACCCCATGCCGATCCTGTCACAGCCGCTGAATCATGGGCCCCAGAGTATCGCCGGCCTGCTGAACATGACCGGGTACAACCTGGTGAACATCGGGGCCCTTGGCGTGGGCACCAGCACGCCGGCGTTCCCGGTCGACGTGGAGAATGGCTACATCAATACCAATCTTGGCTACCTGGTCGGCGGGGGCGCGGGGTCCGCCGGGCAATGCCTGGTTTCGAATGGCAGCTACTTCGGGCCGGGGAGCTGCGGCAGCTTGCCCTCCCTGTTCTACCAGCATCTGCAGGCGATTGGCAGCCTGCTGCCGCAAGAGCCCTACGCGAATTTTTCCGGCAACTTCAGTGTGACGGACAATGCCGGTTCCACACGGACCGAGATCGACCTGCAGCCGACTTCAGTGACCGCGGGATCGTATACCAACCCCAGCGTGACGGTGGATGCGTACGGCCGGCTGCAGGCGGCGACCAACGGGGCGGCCCTGCCCGTACAGCAGGCGTTGATTGTGAGTTCCGGTATCTGCACGACCAGCAGCGCCTCTTACGGCAATTGCAGCGTGACGGTGCACTGGCCCTCGACGACGTTGTTCCCCAATGGCAACTATGCGGTGCAGTGCCAGGTGGTGGGGATCCCGAGCGGGGTAATTACCGGCGTGTTCGTGAGCAACAAGACGGCGACCACGTTTCAGCTAACTCTGCAGAACGGCACCAGCAATGGCGCGGTGGCTTCCACCGTGAGCGAGATTGATTGCCATGGCAGTTACTAATCCTATGAAGAAGCTACTGTTGGCGGGACTCGCGATGTGGCTGTGCAGCGGCGCTCTGCAGGCACAGAACATCGAGGGACAATTGATTGCATCGCAGTACGGCCGGTGGAAGGTTCCGGGGTATGCGGCGAATACGTATAACGGGTTTGCGCCGAACAGCTGCCGGGTGCAGGGGGGCGCGAGCTTCTTTTTTGCTTTTCGCCCGGGCACAGCGCTACGGCTGGTGGATGGCGACCCTTCGCTGAGCGAGACGGTGACCCCAACTACGACGGTGAACAGCAATGTAAGCTGCGCGCTGACGATCGCCCCGGCGCACGACCATGAGCTGCCGTTCTACTTCACTTCCGGCACGGCCGGGCTGCAGGAAGCACTGAACGAGAACCTGACCAATCCCCAGGCGAATACGGTCATCCTCGATAACGCGTTTTACCAATTGGCGGGCGGGCCGGCGCTGGTGGCGGCGCTGATCGCTGCTGCACAGGGCAACTACCAGTTAGGCCTGGAAGATATTACCCAGGTGCCGACGGTTTGGTACGCGTGGAATGGCACGCAGTACGTGCGCGTGGGCAATGGCGGTGTGGGCACGGGACTGAATACGCTGGCCAACGACCTGGTGGCGAACAATGCGAGCAACACGGCGGCGGTCGACCTGTATGACTTTGTGGCTACGGGGACGTACAGCGCGCAGGCGGCGGTGAATGCAGCCGCGGCGAATAACGGCTCGGTGATTTTGCAGCCTGGGGTGGGGCGCGCTCCTTTTACCAACACGGGCAATGTGCGGGTGCTGGATAACCGCACCGATGTACCGGCAACGGCGCGAAGCGTGACCGAGTTTGGGGCGGCGTGCGATATCCGTCAGTTGTATGGAACGCTGGTGAGCGGATCGACCACGGTCAGCCTGATTGGCGGGGCGCTGACGACGGCCGATGTGGGCAAGCACCTGGTGGCGGTGGGGACGGCGGGCGGTGTGCCGACTGAGTTTGATTCCGTGGTGGTGTCGATTACGGATTCCCTGCATGCGGTGTTGACCACGGCCTCGCCGTTCAACCAGGCAGTGGCGCATGAGATGGATCTGGCGCACGACGACACGGCCGCGATCGCGCAGGCGATGACGGCGGTGGGCGGAGGCGGCACGCTGGTGTTCCCGGCGGCCATATGCATGACCCATACGCAGACGCTGCGGGGGCAGAGCCCGATTGGGCTGGGGATCAGCTCCCAGATTGTGGGCTTTCCGGGTGAGGATATTTTTGCGGCGCCGGACCCAAGCCAGGGCGGCGGGGTGAACCAGGGCGCGGCGCACATCCACGATCTAACGTTTTTGCTGGATGCGCGCATCGATGCCACGCTGCCATGGCAGGTGGTTACTGACACTGGCACGGTGGCGAAAGCGGCGATGTACCGGCCGATTGCGCAGAAGACGGCGGTGTCTTCAAATCCTGTGGCGCCAGGCTGGTTCCAGGGCCCGGGGACGAATTTGAGCGGCGCGTATAACGGGGTGGCGGCGATCACGGCGGGTTCGGCGGTGATGTGTGTGCCTACGGCGGAAACGCCGCCGGCTGTGAGCCAGGCGGTGGTGTTCCCTTACCTTTCTTCAGTGTTTACGGCGACGGTGAGCTCGACCGCGGGGAGTTGCGCCGCGGGGTCGGCAGCGCGCACGCTCTCGGCCGCTTTACCGCTGGGGTCGACGAATACGCAGGCGGAGTGGTTCGCGGGTACCAGCCCGCAGCACCTGGCGACGGCGGTGAGCGGGGTTTCATGCCCGGCCACCATCACGCTGGCAAATTCCATTGACCCGGCGCCGGGGTATGAATCGAATGTGGCGCCGTTTGGCTTGATCCAGATCGATGGCGAGCAGTTTACTTACTTTGCGAAATCGATTGCGGCCAACCCCACGCCGGCTAACACGCTGTACCACGTACAGTGCGCGCAGAACGGCACGGGGCGCACGGCGCATGCGGCCGGGGCGACGGTGGCGCCCCTGAATAATTTTCAGCCGGGGTATCCGTGGCCGGTGACGCCGACGGTGAATGCCGGCGATACCACGCCCTCGGGCACGGCCGGGTACTTCCCAGGGTGGAATGTGGGCAACGCTGCGTTTGCCTTTCCGCTGGCTACCGGCATCGATGCGAATACAGGACGCACGGGTTCGTGGAATGCGAATGCCCGGATTGAGAACCTGTCGTTCTATCCCTGGCCGAACGAGATCAATGGTGAGTCATGGAGCGCGGTGAACCACACGGCGATGCTGTACATGGTATCGCCCGCGTACGCCACCACGTTCTCGAACCTGTATGCGCTGTACTACTTTTATGGCATCGCGATCGGGCCGCCCTCGATTGAAAACGGTAACTATGGCAGTCAACAGCCGACGGCGGATGGCACGCACTGGGATGGCATTACGCTCTATGCTGCCAACCCGGTGAACATTCCATTAGGCAACCAGAACAGCTACAGCAACTTTAATGTGTACTCGAGCGAGGGCACGCTGGATGGGGTGGGGGTGGGGGCGGATACGTGCTTCTACTTCACCGCGGAATGGAACGACCAGTCGGGTGGGCTGCTGGATATCGGTTCGCTGGACCACTTCAAGAATATGTATTGCGAGAACGAGGGCGGCGCGCATGACGTACAGATGCCGATCTGGGAGTGGGACACGTATAACTCCGAAATCGAAGATCAGCATATGGGTGGCGGCGGTGAGGTGTATCTCGGGGGTGGGCAGCAGCACTGGTTTGGTGGAAATTTCAATAACGCCAGCTCGAACCCGGTGATTAATTTTGGCACCGGCAACACGGCCGATTACGTGACCGACCTGGGGAGCGAGCCCAAGGGCAACACCTACGGCGTGCATGCGCTGATCAACTTTGCGCCGTTCAGCAAATTTTCCGGCACGACGTCGCAGCGGTTTTCTTCGGCGACGGGGCCTTATGGTGCGCTGCAGGTGGGCAATAGCCGCGAGCCGATCCCGGCGCAAACGGCGGAGACGTTCTTTACCGGCAACCTGACGATGCCGTACAGCAGCCTTTCCGGTGGGTTGATTACTCCGGAGGAGTTCAACGCGAGCTTTGCGTTTGAGTCGCAGGCGATGTCGGTGGGCTGGACGTATGACTCGACATCTCCGGTGACGGATGCGTATGTGGCCTGCAATGTCGGGAATAACCCGGGATCGATTTATTGCGCGACCGGTCAGTTTAACCAGCAAACGCTGCCGATCGGGCCGGGGCAGCGGCTGGTGCCGGGCAAGTACGTGATGTATCTCTCGATGAAAGATGCCGTGACGGCGACGAATGTGGAACGCATCAGCGTGTTTTCGAATTGCGGTGGGTTTTCACAGTTCTTCAATGTGCCGGTTACGAATGCGTGGCCGACTACGGCGGCGACGGTGTTTACGGCTCCCATTGACTTTACGAGCGTGACGGGGAGCGGTGGCTGTTCCCTCGGGTTTCGCTTCTGGGGCGCGACGACGGCGGACCAGGTGCAGGTGGGGTATGTGGATTTTTCGCCGGTGGCGGAGCAGTTGAATGCCACGACGATCAATGCCACCACCATCAACCTGCCGGGGAGTGGCACGGGGGGCACGACGACCGGTTGCGCGCAGTCGCCGGTCACCGGCATCAACGGCGGGTTTACCTGCCCGACGAAGGGTTGGTCGACTGCGCTGGCAGGCAACGAGGGGATCAGCGATAGCTCGGTCACGCTCACCTCGGTGACGGGTCTGTCACCGGCGGGGTGCTTTTTTGCGGACGGGGAATATGAGTGCTACACGGGAATCGCGGGCAATGTGCTGACGGGGTTGACGCGCGGGGCTTACCTGACCACGCCGGCTACGCATAACGGCGGTACGTCCGCGGTATCGATCAACCTGGTGCTGGGATCGGTGCAGCAGGCGCCTTCCGATGTGATTGCTTACGGGGGGAACGAGCCGCCGATCCTGGGAATCAATGATCCCACTCCGTTCAGTCATGGTGGCTCTTCGGTGCTGAGTATCAATAGCGGGAACAATGAGACTTGGGTGGATGTGGCGGGTGCGTTGCACCAGTTGAACACCGGGGCGCAGAGCCAGTTTCAGGGTTCGGTGGTGGTGGGGGTGTATCCGGGAGCGCCAGCGTTGACGGGCACGGGGAACCTGCTGCAGATTACCGGGCCGAATACGGCGTATGCGCCGCTGACGCTGGGTGGGGGGCATGCGGGGTCGCTTACGGTAACGACGACGCCGACGATTGGTGCGCCGACTGTGCTGGCGAGTGTGGCGCCGGGATCGAGCACGATCAGCTATGTGTGCTCGGGTACGGATTTCGATGGGAACCTGGTGAATGGTACGACTACCACGATTACGAATGGAGCCGCGAGCTGGGCGTACCCGGTGGGGTACCGAATCGAGTGCCCGTGGACGGCCGGGGTGAATACGTTCCAGATTTACCGGACGGTGGGTGGGGTGAACCAGGGGTTGGTGGGGAGCGGGCCGGGGCCGGGGTTCCTGGTGAGTGATTTTGGGGGGGCGGCGACGGTGGGGAGTCCTCCGGCTTCGAATGGATCGAACCCGCGTATATCGGTGGCGGGTACGGGGATTCCTTCGATCATGCTGGGTTCGCCTGGGCCGCAGATATTGGCGGCGGCGGGGGCGCCTCCGGGGGGGTGCGGTTCTACGTATGCGAATGGGTCATTGTTTGTGCGGACGGATGGGAGTGTTGCGGGGGGGAATTTGTTGTTTGTGTGTGATGCGGGTACGGGGAGTTGGGTGGACGTTAAGTAAGTGGGGGTGGATTCCCACATTTGTTGTGGGTGGGGATGGTGTGTGGAGTTAGTTAGGTTTGTGGTTGGTGGAGAGTTATGGGTTTGGGTTTGTGAATTCCCCCAGTTTTTGTGGGTGGGGATGGTGTTGGATTTAGTTCGGTTTGTGGTTGGTGGAGAGTTAGAGGTTTGGGGTTGTGAATTCCCCCAGTTTTTGTGGGTGGGGATGGTGTTTGGATTTAGTTCGGTTTGTGGTTGGTGGAGAGTTAGGGGTTTGGGGTTGTGAATTCCCACATCTCCCGACTGCAAAACGTCGTGAGATATGGGGCACCCCAGTCCGTTGTTGATACGGATGGTGTGTGGGGTTAGTTGGTTTGTGGTTGGTGGAGAGTCAGGGGTTGAGGATTGTGAATTCCCCGATCTGTTGTGGATGGGGATGCTGTTTGGATTTAGTTCGATTTGTGGTGGGTGGAGATGGTGAACACCGAACTAACTCCACACACCATCCGTATCAACAACGGACCCGGGTGCCCCATATCTCGCTCGTTTTTCGCGAGATGTGGGAATTCACAGCCCCAAACCCCTGACTCTCTCACCCTGGTTCTTTTTTCCTTCTAATTTTTACGATGAAACGAATACTGGCTTTGGTGGTTTTGCTTTCGGGGTATGCCGCGGGGGCGGCCACGTACACCGTTCCTTCGCTTACCGGGGCTTCAATTCAGGCGACGCTCAATAGCGCCAGCGCGGCCGGCAGCGGTAATACGGTGCTGCTGCCCGCCGGGCTCTACAACATCGGCAGCACCATCAGCGTGCCCTGCCAGGCGAACCTGACCATCACCGGGCCGGTGGCTAACCCGGCGACGGCGACACTGAACGCTACCTTTGGCGGCAATGCCATCTTCGCCATGTCAGGTTGTACCGGGATCACGATCCAGTATCTGCAGTTCCGCAACACCAGCGGCCTCTACTTCGGGGCGGCGAATAACGCGAACATCACCATCAGCCATAACCAGTTCCTGAACCTGCCGTCGCAAGCCTGCGGAACGGCCAATGCATGCGGCTCCAACTACAGCCCGAGCAACTCGGCCATCTTCTTCGATGGGTCGCTGGCAAACGCGGTGGTGAATAACACTCTCGGTAACATGACCGATCATGTGACGGTTACCTATAACACGTTTGGCGATGCAAGCTCCTGCGCCGCGGTGTTTGCCCGGTCTGATGATAATGGGGGCACCTGCGCGGGGCTGACCACCCACACGGGGACCATCAGCAATTTAACCGTGCAGTACAACTCCTTCGTGCACGTGGAAGAGCCGATTCACTTGCTGAACATCGCGAGCGGCTACAACCCGCCGCGCACGCAGTCGGTGGCCGATAACATCGACATCGAATTTAATTACATCGCGACCTACAAGCGGATCGGCACTGAGATTCAAACCGGGGTGGTGAATCACCCGGTTATTTTTCAACACAATGTTGTGCAGGATCCGCTGAGCCCGACGTATGGGACGTTCGCCACATCGTTTGCCTGCTGCACTCAGGGTTTTCTCCAGGGAAGTTCGACTATCAGCCCGGCGCTGATCTTCAATGACAGCGTGCTGATCACGTCGATCCCGAGTTCGGGATGCCCGCCGTATGGGGTGGAGTTCTGGGGCTCCGGCTCGCAGGGAACGAACAGCCTGGTGGAGGGCTCCTTTTGTAATGGCTACACGTGGGGCTTTGGGACTGGCGCGTGGGCGATCAACAACAATTACATTTGCGGTACGAAGATCAGTAGTGGCGGCTACATTACGAATGAGGAGCGGGGGACCAACCCGCCCAGCCAGAGCGGCAACGTCACTGGCCCGGTGTGCTCGGCGCGCGCTTCGACGGCGGCCACCATCTCTCCCGCGGCAGGCGCGTACACCAGCCCACCCACGATCACGCTGGCGGACAGCGGCGCCAATACTTCGGTCTGGTATACGGCGGATGGCTCGACGCCGGCGCCAGGGAGCGGGACTACGCGGCTCTACACGGGGCCGTTTTCGATTACGGTGCCGATCACGATCAAAGCGGCCGGGATGTGGGGGGTACCGCCACAGCCAACCAGCTACCCGGCGAATTATGGGTATGTGCCCAGCGCGGTGGCGACGGCGACGTATACGGCGAGTGGCGGCCTGGCCTTATCGAGCGTGGCGCTCTCGAATGGCGGCGCGGTGCATTCGCTGGTGACCGGTACATCGGTCGCCATGACAGCGACGTGTAGCTACAGTGACGGTTCGACGACGAATTGCAACAGCATTGATGTTCATGGCAACTCTGTGAGCTTGTGGAACAGCAGCAGCCCCGCGGTGGCGATCAGTGCCGGCGGTGTGGCGAGCGGGGTGGCGGCGGGCACGGCGAACCTGACAGCCACGGTGGCGGGGCTGACTACGCCGGTGTGGCCGATGGCGGTGACCACGCCCACCGTTTCGCTCAGCAGTGTTTTGTTGCAGACGACCGGGGGGGTCGCCAGCCTGGTGGCGGGCGGGGTTAACCAGTTGCTGGGCACGTGCAGCTACTCCGATGGATCGAAGACGAATTGTGCAGTAGCGGATACGAATGGGAATGTGGTGAGCCCGTGGACCAGCTCCGCCCCCACGGTTGCCACCGTGAGCAGCAGCGGGGTGGTGACGGCTTTGGCCGCGGGCAGCACGCAGTTGACCGCCACGGTCACGCCGGGCATGACCACCACGCAGTGGGGCCAGCCGGTATATAGCACCGCGGGTGTGACGTATCCTGGGGCAATCAATGCGACTTACCTGGTGCTGGGGAGCCAGCCTGGGGGCTACTCCGGGGTGAGCTGCAGCTTTTATCTGCCGCCGGGCACGCTGACGGTGGGGGCGAAGTACGATTGCGGTCTGATACCGGCGCCTACGCCGACAACGCAGGGCACGGCGTGGCAGTGCTGGTACACGTACACGGTGAGTAGCAGTGCGTCCCCTGGCGGTTTTGTGACCGGGTCTTTGAACAATTGCGGCAATCTTGCGGATGGCACGGCGTGGTGGGTGGGCGTGGATACCAACCAGGCGGGCGCTTCACCAGCTGGCTTCTATAACTGTGGCAGTACGTGCGGTGGCGCGGCGCCGGCAGTGGGCAGTGGTACGTATCCGTACCGGTTTATCGCGGCGCCGTATGGCACGCGTAGCGGGATGGCGACGGCCATGAGCGCGGGCAACCACACGCAGGCGGCGCAATACGTGACGCTGGGGCAACCGGGCGCGGTGAGCAACGCGGTGCCGCTGACGGTGAGTGCGGCGGCGCCGACGCTGGTGTCCGCTTACCTGGGTACCCCGGGCGGTGTGAACACGATCACGACGGGAGCCACGCTGCAGTTCAGCGCGCATTGTGTGTATTCCGACAGCAGCACGACGGATTGTTCAGTGGCCGATATCCATGGGAACGCGGTGAGCAACTGGACGACGAGCCAGGGGAATGTGGTTTCGATCGGCGCGGTGGGGTCGGCACGGCCTGGGCTGGTAGCGGCGCTGGCGGCAGGCTCGAGCAATATTCAGGCGTATGTGGGGTCTTTGGCGAGTTCGCTGTGGGGGCTCACCGTGACGGCCCCCGCGGTGTCGCTGGCCGGGGTTTCGCTGGCAACGGCGAATGGGGTGACGGGCTTGTTTGTCGGCAGCACGAATTTACTGGTGGCGACGTGTTTGTATTCCGATGGCGCCACCACGCAATGCAATAGCACGGATAGCCACGGCAACGTGGCGGGGGGCTACGTGAGCAGCACACCCGGGCATGCGACGGTGAATGTGAGCGGGTTGGTGACGGGTGTGGCGCCTGGCAGCACCACGCTGCAGGTATCGGCTGGTGGGTTTTCGAGTGCGGCGATTCCGTTGACGGTGCTGGCGGTGCCGAGTGGCACGTACACCATTACGATTCACGGGCCGGTGACGTTCAGCGGCAAGGTGCAGTTTTGAGCGCGCCCACAGGGGCTCGGCTGCAGGCGCAGATTCTTGAGCAGTTGACGGAACTGAAGGGGAAAGTGGAAGAGAGCTTGCAACAAGGGCGCGAGAATGGCAACGAGTTGAAGATGCTGCGCCGGGAGATTGGTTTGGATGGGCAACACGGACGGTTACCTATTGTGGAGCAAACTTTGCTGCGGCACGAAGTACGGATGGAAAAGAATGAGGCGCGGGTGGAAGCGCTGGAGGCGGGCCGGCATGAGGCGAGTGGCAGGACCAAGCTGTTGAGCGCGGCGCTGGCACTGCTGGGTGGGAGTGCCGGCGGTGCGGTGATGACCCTGCTGGCTCGCATGCTGGGGTTGCACTAGATGGCGGATGTGACGGCGGCGATCGAGTATGTGCTGCAGTGGGAAGACAGCCTGTTGTCAGGGAAGATCACGAGCACGGCGGATGGCAAGCGGACCCGGTTCGGGATCGATGAGCATTGGCATCCGGAGCTTACGAATTGCTTGTTTTATAGCTCGATGGGGAAAGTGGCGGCGCTGGAGATTGCGCGGGGTATTTATGAGCTGCGGTATTGCCAGCCGTTGTGCATTGCGGAGATGGCCAGCCAGGAGGTTGCGAATAAGCTACTGTCGCTGGGCGTGAATGTGGGCGTGGTACCGGCTGCTCGCATGCTGCAGGATGCGGTGACGGTGGTGGGGGATGGACGGATTGGTCCTTTGACTTTGCATGCTTTGGAGTTGATGGATCCGGGGGTTGTGGTGGAGCGATTGCGGGATGAGGCGGAGAGTTACTACGAGCGGTTGACGGCGGAGAGGCCGGAGTTTGGGGTGTATCGGGCGGGTTGGTTGCGGCGGGCTTCGGCTTAGATGGGGTGGGGTTGAGGGAGGGTTGTGAATTCCAGGGTAATTTCAGGTGGAGAGTTTTGGCGGTAGTTTTGCGGCGTTTCGTTGGGAGTTGTGGTTGGGAGAGGGTTGGGGGTTGAGGGTTGTGAATTCCCACATCTCCCGACTGGAAAACGTCGTGAGATATGGGGCACCCTAGCTATCTTCGGGATCGACATTTTTGTTAGGGAGTTTTCCCTAACCTTTCTTGGGATCGCATTTTGTTCTTACCGGGTTTTTCCCGTGACTTTTCAGGGTCGAGATTTTCTTTACGCGGATTGCGTTTTTTGGTGGAAGGGTGGGGGACAGGATGCGTTGCTTGGTTCGCTTCGGGTTGTTGGGCCTTTTGAGTTCCTTGGCGGTGGCACAACAGACCGGGGGCAATGGTGTGCCTGGCGCGGCTGGTGGGGGTGGTGGGGCGCCCAGCGGGCCGGCTGGGGGCGCGCTCTCTGGCAGTTACCCTAATCCTGGTTTGAGTAGTGGCGCCGTTGTTCTGCCTGCGCCCAGCGGGTCGCAGACGATTGCTCAGCCGGCGGGTAGCAGCCTGCAGCTGAATAATGTGGTGGCTTCGCCGTTGAATAGTGTGATCTATGTTTCGGGGGTGAATGGTGCGGGTATCGGCGTGGCCAGTGCTGCGTGGTCTTCGGCGACGGCTTACCCGGCGTGCCGGGCGGTTTCTTTCTCCAGCGTGAACTACCTGGCGGTGGCGGCGAATACCAACGTGACGCCGGGCACCAATCGGGCGATCTGGTATCCGGTGCCGAATGGGGCCACGCCTACACAACTCGATTGCGCCTTCTATACGGCCGCGTCGCAAGTGGTAAACCACGCGGGCGCTTCCCTGCAGTTAGGGGCAGGCACGTTCGTGAGCAACATTGGCCTGGTGGAGCCGACCGTGACACGCGCGGGTGATCCGATCGTTAATATTCTCGGCCAGGGGCGGGCCGTCACCGTGCTGCAGTTAAGCGCGAGCAATGGGGATGGCCTACCCTTTCTCGATCTGCCCGATACCAGCACACCCTATGCCTTCGCCAGCTTTGCGTGGAGCGACTTTACCATCGACGCCAACTTTGCTGCGCCGGCAGTGATTGGGGTGTACGGCGCTCAGCAGTTTTTGATGAAGAATTTGCTGGTGATGAACGGCGCCGACTTCAACGACCACTACATCGAATGGGGCGATGCCAACAGCACGCCGCTGGGATGGGTGTTTGAGGCGGATGTCGAGAATGTCGACCTGAATAGCACCCATGGCAGCGGCAGCGGCGCATTGATCAGCACCACCGTCACGGGCGGTGTGCCCTCGTTCACCGTGACGGCCGGCGGCAGCGGGTATAACGGCACCGGCAGCGACACGCGGGCCGTGTTGATCGGCACCAGCAACTTTGGCCGGCCCTGCAGCAGCATGGGCGCCACCTCTGTCACCGTGGCGGGCGGAGTGGTTACTGGCGTGAGCTCGACCGCGACCGGTTGCGTGGCGCCGCTGTATACGGTGATCAACGGGGCGCAGAACATCAACTACGGTTACAAGTTTTCCAATGCCAGTGACAGCAAGTCGATCTCGCGGATGACGAACGGCGGCATCGGCATCATCGCCGGTATGTACCTGTCGAACGTTACGTCGCAAATGATGGTGGAGAAGTATCATCCCGAGTCCACCATGCGCGGGGTGCAGAACGCCGGGTCAAACACGTTTATCTCCCTGCAGTGCGACACGATTGTGCAGTATTGCTTTGATAACGAGGCGGGCGCGGGCATCACGAATGTGATCGCGCCGGTGTTCGAGTGGAACAACAGCAACATGGTGGGCAGCCGTGATTTTTACTTTTCCGCACTGACGGGCACGCCCAATTTCAACGAGCCGGTGGCCCTCAACATTTTTGGCGAGGCGTGCGGCAATGCGGCAGCGCAGGCCGGGTATGCGCATTTCGATTCGAGCGCCGGGGTGATCGATGCGACGGTGGGTTCGGATTCTGCCTCGCTGCCCGCCTACGTGCACGACAGCAGCCCGGTGTATTGCAACCAGCTGGGTGCGGCGGCTGGGGTGAGTGTGCCTACGCTGGTGTCGAATACGGTGAGTTTTTCGAATGGCGCAGTGAGCAATGGGTGGAACTTCGGGTTGGGCACCGCTCCGCCGAATGGCGCGACGCAGACATTGACCGTCACCCAGGGCGGGGCCACTTCCGGCGCCGGGGTGGGCGGGTATACGTGGACCTTCAGCAACCCGACGGCGGCGTTGAGCTCGCAAAACTATAGCTCTCCGGTGGTTGGGTTGCTGGGCAGTTATTGGAACGGCTCGGCGTCGGCTGCACTCGGGGTAAACCAGCAATTGACCTTTGCCGGGGGTGCAGGCCCGGCGGCGACTTACTCCTTTGCCCGCAATGGCACAGCGGGCGCGGGCGGTTTGACCTATAGCTTCGATGGCGGGGTGGCGTTGGCGGCGGCAGGGGCGGCCTCGACACCGGGGTTGGTGGTGAGCGGTGCTCCTTACACTGGGGGCACGGCGACGACCAACTGGCCGCAGTTGTTTGTGAACAGCGGGGCCGCGGTGACTACGTTCAGCACAGCGGGCACGACCATCGGCGTCAATGCGCCTTCAGGGTTTGTCGGGCACCTGCTGAATTTGTTTGTGAATGGCGGGAGTACGCGCTTCCGGGTGGATTACCTGGGAAACCTTTTTGTCGCAGGCACAGCTACGTTGTCGTCAAACCTCGGGTTGAGCAGTACGGCGGCGCCCACGGTGGCCAATGGTGCGGGCGCGGGTACCACGCCGGGCACGCCCACGGTGACGGGGAATAACAATGCCGGGGTGCTGACGGTGAATACCGGCACGGCGACCACGGCGAGTTCTACGCTGGCCACGGTTACGTTTAATGGCACGCTCGGTACAGTTCCGCAGGGCTGTTCGCTGATGGCGCGGAATGCGGCGGCGGCCTTGATGGGCAGCTCGGTATTTACCACCGCGCCCGGCGCCACCAGCTTTACGGTGGGGGTTGGCGGCACGGCGGTGACAGCAAGCACAACGCTGGTCTGGAGCTACTTGTGTCTATGAAGAGTGTGCAGGTCTGGTTGAAAGGGCTGGCGGCGGCGGGGATCTCCGCATTCTCTTCGGCGGCGAGCGGGGCGATTGCGTTGCCCCAGGTGTTTACCTTTGACCGGGTGGGCTTCCTGAACATGCTGAAGGTCGCGGCGGTGCCGGCTATGTTGGCAGTGTTGGCTTACCTGAAGAGCAGCCCGCTGCCGGAAGAGTAATTGGCGCCCACGGGCGGCCAGTCTATCTGCTGCCCTCACCATTAGGGGCCACTTGGTAACAAACAACAAATAATCCGATTTCTTTGGAGGGTCTATGGGATTTACCTGGCAGTCGGCGGGGCATGCGTTTGCTTCCTTGTTCAAGGAGGTGGTGAAGGTTTCTCAGAAGGTGAGCGGGGTTTTAGGAGACATTCAGAAAGAAGAAGCGGTGGTGACCGCCTTGACTTCGCTGGTGAGCCCACAGGCGGCGGCGGTTGAGCAGATTGCTTTTGGCGCTCTCGGCGCGCTGGTCGCGGCAGTACACGCCACCGAATCGGCCGCCGATGCTGATGGCCTGAACGTGGCCTTCGATGCCGCGGTCATCCACGAAGTGCGTGCGCTGCTGCTCGCGTTTCCCCATGTGTTGGCGCAGATCGAAGCGGCGTTCGGCAAGAAAGGTTGACGAGATGGCACACACACGGTTGATCTCTCTGAATGGCAGTGCCGGCGCATTCGTCGCAGTGTCGGCGACGACAGTGTGCCGGCGGGTCGAGGTAATCGAGGACGGCAGCGCCAACGCTGGCACCGGGCAGGGGCTTAGTTACCAGTTTGCCGACGGGTCTGCGCCGCCGTTCACTACCATTTACACAGTGGAACCCCAATCGGAGCCGATTGTGCTGGGCACGCCGGTGCCCCAGGGCGCAGGATTTGGCCTGGTGATTGGGACCCCGCCGGATAAGTCCGGAGGTTATACACTGGCGGCTACCCTGCTGATCAACGTGCGGTCGGCAAGCACGAGCAGCACGATTGTGCGCGTTACGGAGTTTGATTAAGCGGTTATGAAGAAACTCCTGGTTGTGGGGATGATCGTAGTGGGGATGATTGCGGTGGGGCGCTGCGGCCAGTTGCTGGCGCAGAACGTCGGCCAGATCATCGCCGCGCAATACGGCGAGTACAAGGTCAATGGCTCCAATGCTGGCGGCTTCAGCTTTCCGGCGGCCACTTGCCAGGTGAGCGGAGGAGGCAGAAACTTTGCCGCGTTCACTGCCGGCGTGCCGGTGAAGATCGTCGACGGTAATCCCAACTTCACCGAGATTGCTACACCCACCTCTGTATTCAACGCAGTGTGCAGCCTTAACCTCACGACGGCGCACGTCCATACACCGCCTTACTATTTAACGTCGGGCACGGGCGGGCTGCAGGAAGCGATCACCGCCAACCAGACCACGGATGGTCCGAACACGATCCTGCTGAATGCGGAGTGGTACAAGTTGATCGCTCCCGGCAATGCGGCGAGCGTGATCGCGTCGGTACATGGGATTCCCGATCTTGGGATTGAAGATATAACCACCACGCCGTTTACGTTTTATCAATGGAACGGCACACAGTACAGTGTCGTTTCGTCTGGCGGCTCGGGCAATTACAACCAGGGTGGTGCGGGGGCGATCACGCAGAGCATCACCGCCAAGCTGCAGCAAAGTATCAGCGTGCGCGATTTTGGGGCGCTGGGCGACAACGCGCACATGGCTGCGGATACGGCCGCGCTAAAGGCTGCGCTGGTGGTGGCCTCGGCTACGTCGCGCAGCGTGTATCTGCCGGCCGGGACTTACCTGTTGGATAACAGCGCGGGACCGGTGCTGGCCGGGGCGCAGAATGTGATGCTGTTTGGCGATGGGCCGGCGACGGCGCTGCTTTGCCAGACGCTGGGCGCCGCGGATTGCCTGGCGTCGACCGGCGCTACCGGCTTTAAGCTGCAGAATCTGACGGTGGGGTTTGGGCCGGCGGCGACAGCGCGTACTTCCGGCTATGCGCTGAATATGCAGTCGTGTACCAGTTGTTCTCTCGATGGGGTTACGTTGAACAACGGCAACCTGAGCGGGCTGCGGCTAGCCAGCTCCGTACATACGTCGTTGCATAACGTGAGCATTAGTAATTTTCAGGCGAATGGGTTGTTCGCCATCAACGATCAGGATCTGCGGGTGGATGGGCTGAGCTGCTCGAACAATGCGGATGCCTGCTTGGAGACGTCGTGGTTCGATTCGCAGTACTCGGTTTATGGCGTTCCCTGCCAGGATATTTCCGCACAGGGCATTACCAGCGCGAACGATACGGAGACGCTGCTGATCAACAGCTGCAATAACGTCACCGTGAATGGATTTGTTTCGCTTGGGTCGGGGCGCGAAGCGGTGTTTATCGGCGAAGATAACACCACCACCACGACCCAGTGGCCGGACCGGATCGCGATCAGTAACGGTACTATCTATGGCGCGGGGCATGGGACCAACAGCCGCAACTCGGCCACGGCGCAGGCGTTGTATATCAACGTGGGAGCTGCTCCGCCGGCTGGGGTGGTGTCGCATATCGCGCTCAGTAACATTGTGGCGACGCATATCAGCGGGTGGGGCTTGCAGATGGCGGAGCTGCAGAATGACGATCTGCAGCTGAGTAATCTGCGATTTTACGATGTAGGGTTGGGGAACTCCGCCGGGTGCGTGCAGCTCGAGGGCAACGAGATTAATTACGACAATATCTCGTGTACGCTGAGCGGCACGTATGCGCTGCAGGTGGTGAATACCAAGCGGTTGACTGGCACCAACTTCACTTCGACTTCGCCCAACCAGGTAGGGTCGGGGGTGCAGGCGGTGTTCAATACGTCCACCGGATTTATCAACCTGAATGGCATGAGCTTTGTGGATACCAACACGAGCACGTATGCCAGCCAGGTGTATGACAACACGGCCACCGGGGGCCCGCACCAGTTTATCAACCTGCTGGATAGTGGGGTGGTGACGCCCACCGGACCGACCGCGGCCAGCGGGTCGAGCACAGTGTTTATCTATGCCGATCCGCAGCACGCCCAGGTGTTTCGCAATGGCGGCACGATTTTTTCGTATGCGCCGCCGAATGTGTACCTGGTGCCTACGGCGGGGGCGACGGCGAGCCATTATCAGCCATCGCCACAGTTTTATATCCAGTCCAAATGCTGGACGACTTCTGAGCAGGTAGAGAGCATGGCCTGGGTGACGACGTATCCGTCACTGAGCTCTGAATCGTGGGCTCTGACCCGGCTGGGTGGGTGCGGGTTTCCCCTGACGGTGGATGTGACGGCGGCGGCGGCTTTTACGGCGAACATTATCAATGCGGCCGGTACGGTGAGTGGGCAGCACTTGAGCGGGCTGGCTAGTTCCGCTCCAGTGTTTGCCGGCGGCACGGGGGCGGGGACGAGCCCTGTGCTGGCGGGGAATGCGAATAACAGTGATGTTTCGGGGTATTTGAGTGTGACGACGGGGAGCGGGCCAGCGGCTGGTGGCACGATTGCCACGGCGACGTTTGGGACGGCGTATGCGACGTTGGCGAAGTGCTCGTTATGGCCGGCGAACGCGGCGGCTTCTGCGTTGTCGGGGGCGGCGAAAGCGTTTGTACCGGTGGGGTCGAATACGGGGTTTGCTATTACGGCGGGGAGTACGGCGCTCGGTGCGGGCAAGTTGTATACGTGGGGTTATACGTGTACTCAGTGAGGTAGGGTCGGTTGACCTGGTATTACCCCGCTGGAACTGGATGGTTCGCTGACTTATCGCCTGGCATGCAGACCCATGGACAGTAGACTCCAGGGCCTTGTTTCAGGGATGGAGTCAAGGGTCGCGGATTGGTGGACAGTAATAAGACCCGGGTGCCCCATATCTCGCTTGTGTTTTGCGAGATGTGGGATTCCACTGCTTTCCGCTTGCCAATCTGAACATGTCGAAGTTTCCGGGGGAGCGCCGCTGAATCCCGGGCCTTGTTTCAGGGATGGAGTTAAGGGTCGCGGATTGGACAGTAACAAGACCTGGGTGCCCCATATCTCGCTCGTACTTTGCGAGATGTGGGATTCCACTGCTTTCCGCTTGCCACTCTGAACAGCTGAAGGCTTCCGGGGGATCGTCACTGAATCCCACATCTCGCAAAACACGAGCGAGATGTGGGGCACCCGGGCCTTGGTTCAGGGGTGGGAGTTCAGGGGACGCGAGATGTGGGATTCCCGGGCCTTGTTTCAGGGATGGGAGTTCACAGATGTGTGGGATGACTTCGGTGGGTGATTGATGATGTTTCCCTGGATGGCTCGTGGTGCGCATTTGGAGATGGTTGGTTTACTTAGAGAGCAGATTGCGGAGTTGCATGCGGAACGACGGGTGCTGCTGGATCGGCTGGGCGTGCTGGGATTGGGTGGGCCCTTGTTTGCCCTGGCTGGGGAACAGGAGCCCGGCGTGGACGAGGATGCAGAGTCGGTCGATGAGGCGGCTTCTGAGATTGAGCAACTGCTACGGTTGCGACGGCGGCCTTCGCAACTGGCGGAAGCGCTGACACGGAAGGCGCAGCGCGAGCAGCGTAAAGGACCAGCGGGGCCCCGGGTTTCGTGGGTGCCGGCCGCCGAGTCCATCAACCAGGTACTTGACCAGGCAGAAGCTGCCGGAAAGATGGCATGACCGACTTATTGAATGCCCAGCACGGCATGGAACATACGCCGTCCGACCCTATGCTGGGCACTGCGGATGAACCGCAGAACAGCGCGCAGCTGAGCGAAGAAGAGCAACAGCGGCTGATCGCCCTGGTGCGGCGCTACAAAGACCAGTGGTCGCAGGATCGGCGGGTACTGGTGCAGCGCTGCCTGGAGAACCTGGAGTTCTTCAAAGGCAACCAGTTCATCAGCTTCGGCCCGGGGCAGACAGATTTCTTCAACGCCGTCGATTGGATGAACGACGGCGAGCATGCTGAAGAAAGCGACGACAAAGACCTGTACCAGTACTGCAATAACTTCTACCAGATGCTGGCCACCGGGTTCGTGGCCGCCCTGGCGCCGCAGGTGCCCAAGTCAAAATGGGTGCCGGAAGATGCGGAGCAGCTCTCCGACGTGACTACGGCCAAAGCGGCGCAGTTACTGATCGGGATTATCGAGGGGCAGAATCGCGAGCAGTCCCTGCTTAAGCAACAGTTGCTGTACCTCTACACTACCGGAGCGGTGTTCCGCCACACACGGTACGTGGTGGATGCGGAACGCGCAGGCACGTCGCGGGAGCCGGTGTTCCACGAGACCGAGACGCTGCTGGCGCCAGACCGCTATCACTGCTTCGGGTGCGGTACGACCAGCGCCGCGCAGGAGATGGGTCCAGACCTGGGGTTCGACACGCGCAGCTGCCCGGAGTGCCGGCGGAGGCTGGGATTCGATTCGTTCTTCCCTGCCGAGTATGGCCCGGTGATCCAACAGGTTGGCGAAGAGGTGGTGCCCAACGGCATGGTCGCGCAGAATCTGTACAGCCCGCTCGAGGTGGATTGCGATCCTTCGGCGAACACACTGCGGCAGTCGCCGATCCTGAACCTGGAAGTGGAAGTGCACCTGGGGGCACTGCGCGCGGCTTATCCCGCGATGTATGCGCAGATCGCGGGCAGCGGCGCCAGCGAGCTCTCGTCGAACGGCAGTATCGATCGCATCGCGCGGCAACAGGTGTACGCGCAGACGGGCGGTTCGTCGACCGTGGTCGAGGATCAACGGCCGACGTTGTCGCGTACCTGGATCCAGCCCTGGGCGTTTGACCTGGAAGATGACCAGGAGTTCGGCGAACGCATGCGTGCCACCTACCCCGCGGGGTTGTTGCTGGTGAGCACGGGGTCGACGTTTCTTTCTGCCCGCGAGGCTTGCCTGACGCGGGAGTGGACGTGGGCCGGTACGCATGAGGGATTCGGGTTGTTTCCGCCTTCGATTGGCGACATCGTGGTGCCGTTTCAAAAGCGGTACAACGACATGGCGAATATTCTGCATGAGTTTATGGACCGGTCTTCCTCGGGGGTGACGCTGGCGAATGCGGACCTGATCGATACCAAGTCGTTGCAGGGCAAGCCGATGCTGCCGGGGGTGTTGAACCTGGTGAAGCTGCGGCGTACCGGGGCTCCTGGGGCCGCGCGGCTGGCGGATGCTTTGTACCAGTTTCAGTTTCAGATGCATGATGAGGCGTTTCAGTACCTGGATAAGCTGGCGTACAACGCGCAGATGTTTGCCGGGATTCCTCCGCAGGTGTATGGGGGGTCGGGGGATCCTTCGATTGCGACGTTTGGCGGGCAGCAGCAGCAGCTGAATTCCGCGTTGGGGAAGCTGAATATTTATTGGGAGAATTTGAAGGAAGAGCACGCGCGGGCGGATGAGCTGGCGGTGAATTGCGCCAAGGAGAATTTGACGGCGGATATGCGGCAGGTGGTGCTGGAGCGGGGCTCGGCGTTCCGTAACGATTACATTCGGCTGGATGACCTGCAGGGCAGCGTGCATGCTTTTGCCGATACGGACCAGGGTTTGCCGGTAACGGCGTCGGAGCTGCGTCAGCGTTGGATGGATTTGATGGTGGCGGCGGCGAGTAATCCTGTCGCGCAGGCGATTTTCGATGATCCCACGAACCAGGAGCAGGCGGCTACGGCGCTGGGGGTTCCGAATATGGTGGTGCCGGGCGCGGCGATGCGGTCGAAGGTGTTGCAGGTGATCGACCGGTTGTTGCAGGCGGAGGCGGTGCCGGTGGTGTCGGCGGTGACGGGGTTGCCGACGGGCGCGGTGCGACCCACGATTCTTCCGGATGCGGGGATTGATGATTTTGTGGTGCTGAAGCAGGTGGTGCGGCAGTATTGCCAGGAGAATTCTGATTTGCCGGATGAGAATCCGGCGGGGTGGCAGAATTTGTTGGCGTACTTTACGGCGGCGGTGGTGATGGAGTCTGCGTTGGGTTTGTCTGTGGTGAAGCCGGGAGTTAGCGCGGGGTTGAGATTTACTGGTTGAGGGTTGTGAATTCCCACATCTCCCGACTGGAAAACGTCGTGAGATATGGGGCACCCTAG
>CAZZWG010000026.1:0-24258 GCA_964657685.1 Verrucomicrobia bacterium Tous-C9LFEB
CGATGGTCTCGCTGCGGTAAGTGCCGCGCGCGGTGGCGAGCGCATCGGCGACCGCGGCGCGGCTGGCCGGTTCGAAACATTCCTGGAACGGGCGGCTGGACGCGCGTTTCGCCTCGCGCCCGAGGATCATCCTGGCGGCGGGATTGAGGGCCACCGGCCGCATGGTCTGCGCGTCGAGCATGGCGATCCCGTCCTGCGCGGTCTCGAACAGGGCGCGGTAGCGGGCCTCGGTCTGGCGCAGCGTGTTGTAGTCGCGCTCCAGGCTCTGCTGCGCCCAGGAGAGTGAAGCGAACGGGGCAGGCAAAGTTCGCGGACAGTCGCCGAGTGGTCAACTGTGGTCTCGTCGGGTAGACTTGCGTCACTGCGGCTCCACGAACGGCTTACAAGGTATGCAGCGATCGAGTTCCGGAAATCGGCTCCTTGACTGTTTGCCGGCGACTTCTACTGAGCGCCTGCTAGCGGCGGCCACCTTTGTAGATCTTCCCGTGGGCCTGACCGTCTTTGAGCGAGGCAAGCGGCCGCATTTCGTTCACTTCCTGGCCAGTGGCATTGCTTCTGTGGTGTTCAATTCCGAGCGGGGCACCTCGGTGGAACTTTCGACCGAAGGCTGCGAAGGCCTCATCGGATGGTTGCACCTGCTGGGTCCTCTTCCTTCGGAAGACGACTGCACCATGCAGGTAGGCGGTGCGGGGTATCGGCTTCCTCTTTCGGTGATGCAACGCGAATTCGAGGAGTCCGTGGACACGCGGCGGCGCGTTCTGGAGTACGCGCAGCACCAGATGACCGTCGCCAACCAGGTGCTCGCCTGCAATCGCCTGCACCGGGCCGAAGCGCGCTTTAGCCGATGGCTGCTGATGGTTGCGGACCGGATCGGGAGCGACGATCTCCCGATGACACAGGAGTTTATGTCGATCATGCTGGGCACCCGGCGCACCACGGTTGCTGAGGTGGCCGCTGACCTGGCGCGGGCCGGGGCGGTGGAGGGCCGGCGGGGCGGACTCCGCATCGCAAACCGGAAAGCGCTGGAGTCGAGGGCGTGCGAGTGTTACCGCATTTTGCAGGTACGCTATGCGTCCCTGTTTTCGAAGAGTGACGTGTGATCTGCCGGGAGAGGCCTTAAATCGGCGCCTCCGGCGTACTTGACGCGTCGTGCAGCCTCCGGCCTGTACACTACCTATCGCGGAGATGCATCTTTTTCTCGCAACGGATCTTTTCCGGAGCCCACTGATGTCGCGCCGCATTCCCCTTTCGTGAAGGACTTCACCGCATGAGCGACCAGCAGACATCCTCCCCCGTTCTTGAGCAGGTAACTGGAAACGACCTCGACCAGCTTTCGATCAACACGCTGCGCATTCTGGCTGTCGACCAGGTGGAAAAGGCGAAGAACGGCCATCCAGGAGCCCCGCTGGGATGCGCCCCGATGGCGTACCTGCTCTTCCATAAATTCATGAAGTACAACCCGCACGACCCATTGTGGTCGGACCGGGACCGCTTCGTTCTCTCCAATGGACACGCTTCAGCGCTGCAGTATGGCGTGCTGCACCTGGCAGGGTACGACCTCCCGCTGGAACAGCTGCAAAACTTCCGGGAATGGGGATCGCATACACCGGGGCATCCGGAGTACGGCGAGACGCCAGGCGTCGAGGTCACCACGGGACCGCTGGGCCAGGGTCTGGCGGAGGCAGTAGGTCTCGCCATTGCAGAAAAGCATATGGGCGCGATCTACAACACCAACGAGTCCAAGATCGTTGACCACTACACCTATGTCATCTGCGGAGACGGCGACCTGATGGAAGGCGTCTCCCACGAGTCCTGCTCCCTGGCGGGCACACTGCAACTGGGCAAGCTGATCCTGCTCTATGACGACAACCTGATATCGCTGGACGGACCGACCGATCTCAGCTTCACCGAAGACGTCAGCAAGCGCTTCGAGGCGTATGACTGGCACGTGCAGTTCGTCTCCGATGGCAATGACCTGGAGGAACTTAACCGGGCCATTGAGGCCGCCAAGATGGAGCGGACCAGGCCTTCGCTGATCCGGGTACGCACGGTGATTGGCTATGGGTCGCCAAAGGCCGGCACGAAGGGCGTGCATGGCGAGGCACTCGGAGCGGAGGCCGCAAAAGCAACAAAGAAGTTCTTCGGCTTTCCCGAGGATAAAAGCTTCTACATCCCTGACGAGGCACTGGCCAACTGGCGTAAGGCCGTCGATAAGGGCAAGGTAGCGCAACAGCAATGGCAGGATCGTTTCGAGAGCTATAAAAAGCAGAATCCGGAGTTGGCCGCACAGTACACACGTTGCACCGAGATGAAGCTCCCGGACGGCTGGCAGAAAGCACTGCCGACCTTCCCAAGTGGTCCCGATGCAAAGCCGATGCCCACGCGCAAGGCCGGGCAGGCCGCGCTCAATGCGCTGGGTGCCGTCCTCCCGGAGCTGTTCGGCGGCGCCGCGGATCTGACCAGCTCGACCTTCACCATCTTTAAGGACTCGGGCAACTTCCATCTTGACGCGAAGGGCCGCAACGTCTACTTCGGCGTGCGCGAGTTCGGCATGATGGCCGCGGTGAACGGCATCGCCGCGCACGGTGGTTTGCTGCCATTCGGCTCTACCTTCTTCACCTTTTCAGACTACTGCCGATCCGCCATCCGCATGGGTGCTCTGCAGAGTTCGCACTCGATGTACATCTTCACGCATGACTCAATCGGCCTGGGCGCGGATGGGCCGACGCACCAGCCGGTGGAGCACCTGATGGCGTTGCGCGCGATCCCGCAGCTGACCGATTTTCGGCCTGCTGATGCCAATGAGACGTCAGCATGCTGGGGCCTGATGGTAGAGCGCAAGAGCGCGAGCTTCATGGCGCTTTCGCGGCAGGATCTGCCCGTGATGGATCACGAGAAGTACAAGATCTTCGAGGGCGCGCGCAAGGGCGCTTACGTGCTGGAGAGTTTCGGCCAGGACGTGATCCTGGTCGCGACGGGTTCCGAGGTCTCGTTGATCATGAAGGCCGCGGAGCAGTTGAAGACCGAAGGCGTCAACGTAACAGTCGTCTCGATGCCGAGCTTTGCGATCTTTGAAGAGCAGGACGATGCGTACAAGGCGTCGATCTTCCCGCGCGAGATCCCCAAAGTTGCCGTGGAAGCCGGCGCCACAATGGGCTGGTACAAGTACGTGGCCGGCAATGGAACCGTCATCGGACTGGACCGCTTCGGAGCCTCGGCCCCCGGGCCCGTGGTGCTGGAAAAGCTTGGGTTCACCGTGGAGCACGTGGTAAGCGCGGCAAAGGCGCTGGTGAAAAAGTAAGAGCCACAATACGGGGTAACAGGGGATCAGGGCTCCTGCTCTGGTCCCTTTCGTTTCTTGTTAGCTTTGCGTGCGGCATGGCAACATGGCTGCTATGACGCAGGATGAATCGAAGTTGCTGGCGGCAAAGCGTGCTGTCGAGTTTGTCTCCGATGGAATGAACGTCGGGCTGGGGACGGGGACCACGGCTACGTTATTTATCCGGGAGTTGGGCAAGGCTGTCGCGGGTGGTCTGCGCATTCGGGCGATAGCGACCTCGGACGCGAGCCGCACTTTGGCCATGGAACTGGGAATCCCGATGACGAACTTCAATGAGACGCCGGTGCTTGACCTGAATGTTGACGGCGCGGACGAAGTCGCGCCCGGACTGGCCTTAATTAAGGGCGGCGGCGGCGCGCACCTGCGGGAAAAGATCGTCGCTTCGGCAGCGCGCGAGTTCATCGTGGTAGCCGATGAAAGCAAGGTGGTCGAGAAATTAGGGAGATTTCCGCTGCCGGTGGAGGTCATTCAACTCGCGTTGCCGCTGGTGACCCGGAGGCTGGAGAATCTTGGCTTGAACCCCGGCTTGCGAAAGGCCCGGAATGGCGAAGGCCCCTGGATCACCGATGAGGGCAACGTCCTGCTCGATTGCCACTGCGGCCCCATCGACCAGCCGGAGGAGTTGGCGGCAGAGATTCGCAAGATCGTAGGCGTGGTGGAGCATGGATTGTTTCTGGGCATGGCGACATTGGCGCTGGTGGCAGGCGAGCAGGGCGTGCGGGAACTGCGGCCCTAGGCTGGCCAGCTCCCTCCGGCTGGTGGCTGGGGGCGTAGTTGCGCTTGGGTGCGCTGTGTCGCAGGCGCGCGCGCAGCAGGGGACTGAAGACCAGGCCTACAAGCTGCGGGTAGGCACGCAGTTGGTGCTGGTCGACGCTTCGGTGCGATGGAAGCGGACGGGGCAGCCTCTACGTGGTCTGGGTGCCGCTGATTTCGTTCTAGCCGAGGATGGGGTCCCGCAGACGATTTCGAGCGCGAGCGAAGATACCCTGCCGTTGTCGGTCGTGCTGCTGTTCGACCTGACGGACACGGTGCATCCAGTGATGCAGCACCTGGCCGACGGTGCGGCGACCGTCCTGCGGCAACTGCGTCCGCAGGATGAGGTAGCGGTGATGACGTTTTCTTCTCACACGAAGCTGGAGCAGCGGTTTACGCGAGACAGACTGACGGCGAGGGAGGGCATCGACGCAGCCTCGGCAAGTTATGACCGGAGCGAGCCCACGTTTGTCTTCGAGGATCTATGGGAGGCGGTGCAGGTTTCCGAGACAAGCTCCCTGAAAGACGCGCGGCGGGTGCAGGTCTGGGTTACCGATGGGAGCGCCAACGATGAGGAGACGCAGCGGGGCCTGGCGAAGCACCCACCCGCGCAGTGGCACACGCAGGAAGAGGCCACACGGTCTCTGCTGCAGTCGGGGGTAGTCGTAAGCGCACTGATCGAGCGCAGCGGGTTGCGGGGTACGGGCCGGTTCGGCGATGTGGAGCACTATGCCGACGACACCGGCGGCCCGGTGCTCTATGCGACGGAGAGCAACGGGGCGGACCGTCTGGCTGCCCTTCTGGACGCGCTGCGGGCGCGCTACACCCTGGGCTACAAACCGGGTGAGGCCAAGGCGGACGGAGCGTTGTGCCGCTTGAAAGTCAGCTTAAGCCCGGCCTTCTGGGCCGCGCATCCGGGGGTCAAGCCGAAGGATGTGGAGGTGCGCGCACGCCAGAGTTACGTGCGGTCAACAAGGTCAGGGAAGTAAGGCACGGGGCGGGCCAGGCGTGTCACCTCGCTCCTGTCCACGGCGCCGGAGATCAAGGCTCATGGCGCGCACGCTGCTTTGCTGCTGGGCCGAAAGCCGTCGTGTAGCATCGCCATCCGCCAAATCACCATCCCATAGAGCATGGTGAATGCGGCGAGTGCGGCACAGCGGGGAAAGACATGGTTTATCACCGGCGCCTCCAGTGGCTTCGGACGTTTGATGGCGGTGTATCTGCACGGGCTGGGTGCCACGGTCGTGGCCACGGCGCGCAATGTGGAGGATCTGCGGGAGCTCACCACCGCCTATGCGGGCATGGTGGTGCTGCCGCTGGACGTGACCAGTAAGGACTCGATTGCCCACGCGGTGGCGGACGCCGTGGCCCACACGGGCGGCGTGGACGTGCTCGTGAACAACGCCGGCTACGGTCTCTGTGGGGCGGTGGAGGAGGTTCACGAAGACGAGTACATGCCGATGTTCAATACCAACCTCTTCGGTCTGGTGAACCTCACGAAGGCATTTCTGCCGCATTTTCGCGAACGGCGCTCCGGCGCGATCATTAACTTCTCCTCGGTCGGTGGCCTGATCGGATCGCCGGGTTGGGGTTTCTATAACGCAACCAAGTTTGCGGTGGAAGGCTTGAGCGAAGCGCTGTACGGGGAGCTGCAGCCGTTGGGTGTGAAGGTGATGGTGGTCGAGCCGGGTCCGTTCCGGACGGATTTCCTGGGCCGCTCCGGCAAGGAAGCCGGGGTGCGTATCTCGGACTACGAAACCACCGTGGGCAAGACCCGGGAATACTTCAAGACGCAGGCCGGCAGGCAGCCGGGCGACCCACAACGGGCTATCGAGGCGGTAGTGGAAGCGATCAGTGCGCCGGAGTCACCCAGGCATTTGCTTCTGGGCAAAATCGCGCTGCAGCGCTTCCGCACGCGCCTGCGGGAGTGGAATGCCGAACTCGACCAATGGCAGGGTGTGACGGAAGGCGCAGACTTCCCCGACAGCGAGCATGCCCTGGAAACGCCGGCGTATGCGGAGGCGAAGGCCTGACAGGTCATCGTTCAGACTTTCAAAAATAGTGCGTTTTACCGGAGCGGGTTGCCGTTCGCGGTAAGCTCTTAGAGTTGCTTGAACGAGGTGAAGTGATGGAACTTGGAATGATCGGGCTCGGCAAGATGGGCGGCAACATGGCGGAACGTCTGCACAATGCCGGGCATAAGGTAGTTGGATTTGATTTCTCTGCCGATGCGATCAAGCGCCTGAACGATGCTGGATCGACGGGTGTGAACACGCTCGACGCGATGGTGAAGGGGCTGACAGAGTCGCCGCGCGCTATCTGGATCATGGTGCCCGCGGGCGATCCGGTAGACCAGACGATCGAGAAGCTCAAGCCGCTGATGAACAAGGGGGACATCTTCATAGATGGCGGCAACTCGAACTACAAGGACTCCATCCGGCGGCATGATGAGCTGAAGAAGGAAGGCTTTGAGTTCGTGGATGTCGGGACGTCTGGCGGCATCTGGGGCATCACTGAGGGCTATTCGATGATGGTGGGCGGCGACGAGCCGGTGGTCGATCATCTGAAGCCGATTTTTGAGACCCTGGCACCGGCTGCGGACAAGGGCTGGGGTCGCACCGGTCCTGCCGGCGCGGGGCACTTCGTCAAAATGGTGCACAACGGTATTGAATACGGCATGATGCAGGCCTACGCCGAAGGCTTCTCGATCATGGATGCGAAAAAAGAGCTGAACCTGGATATCGAGCAGATCTCGCAGATCTGGCGGTACGGCTCCGTGGTGCGCAGTTGGCTGCTCGACCTGACGGCGGATGCACTTAAGAAGAATCCGGAACTGCAGGGCATTGCACCCTATGTGCCGGATTCGGGTGAGGGTCGCTGGACAGTGTTTGAGGCCATCGATCTGAACGTTTCCGCGCCGATCATCACGGAGTCGTTGATCCGCCGGCTCCGCTCGCGTGAGGAGAACAACATGACCGATCGTATGTTGAGCGTCATGCGCGGTGCGTTCGGCGGGCATGCCATCAAGAAAGAGTAGCTACATGACCCGGTGCTGCTCCTCGCCGCGCCGGGCCTTTTGCACTGCATGTGCGTTACGTGCAGCGGTTGGTTTTTGACGAACGAAAGGTTTGGGAGAAGGCGTATGGCGGCAGCAGCCGAAGTTGGGCAATCGATGATGGATGGGGAAGTGACGGGCGAAGTCCGCACCAATGAACGGGTACCGGATCCATGCATCGTGGTGATCTTTGGAGCTTCCGGCGATCTGACGAAGCGCAAGCTGTTGCCGGCACTATTCCATCTTGAGCAGCAGGGCTTGCTTCCGAAGGATTTCGCCGTAGTGGGTGTGGCGCGGCGTGATCTTTCCGCGACGTTTGCCCCGGATATGCAGGACGGTATTCTGAAGGGCGGCGGCGTCGACGCGGGGGACTCCAAGCTGAAGCCGTTTGTTGACCGTGTGCGGTACTTTGCAACCAATTTCGATGATGACGCCGGCTTTCAAAAACTGAAGGGCTTTCTGGCGGACATGGACAAGGAGTTGGGAACGAAGGGCAACCGGCTGTTCTATCTGGCAGTTGCCCCGGAGTTCTTCGCCGACATCGCACAGAGGCTCAGCAAGCACGGTATGACGCAGGCTGCTGAGGGCACTTGGGTTCACGTCATCATCGAGAAGCCATTCGGCGTAGATCTTGAAAGCGCCAAGAAGCTGAACACGGAAATCAACGCGGTGCTGACCGAAGACCAGATCTTCCGCATCGATCATTACCTCGGTAAAGAGACAGTGCAGAACATCCTTGTCTTCCGCTTCGGCAATGGCATCTTCGAGCCAGTGTGGAACCGGAACTTCATCGATCACGTGGAGATCACGGCGGCCGAATCCATCGGTATCGAGGGCCGTGGGCCTTTCTACGAAACTGCCGGCGCCCTGCGGGACGTGCTGCAGAACCACGTGATGGAAGTGTTGAGCTTCGTCGCTATGGAACCACCGGACAACTTCGAGTCGGCTGCCGTCCGAACGGAGAAGCTGAAAGTCTGGAAGGCCATCGAGCCAATTCCCGTGGAAGACACAGCGCGTGGTCAGTATGGCGCGGGTACGGTGGATGGGGGAAAGGTGATTGGCTACCGCCAGGAAGATCGTGTGAATCCGGAGTCGTCTACGGAGACACTGGCGGCGATGAAACTGAAAATCGAAAACTGGCGCTGGGCAGGCGTTCCGTTCTACATCCGCGCGGGCAAGCGTCTGGCCAAGCGCGTGACCGAGGTGACTGTGACTTTCAAGCAGCCGCCGCTTCATCTCTTCAAGGCCAACGCGAGTGACGGTGGCGTATTCCCCAACGTGCTGAAATTGCGTATCCAGCCGGATGAGGGCATCACGCTCATTTTCGGCGCCAAGGTGCCGGGGCCGACGACAAACGTGAAGCCCGTGGAGATGCACTTCAGCTATGCCGATGCCTTCGGCAAGAGTTCAGCAAACGGCTACGAGCGGTTGCTGCTGGATGCCATGCTGGGAGACGGAACCTTGTTTGCCGAGCGCGAGGGCGTGGAAGCCACGTGGGCGCTCATGACGCCCATTCTCGAGGCGTGGAAGGCGAATCCACCAAAGGATTTTCCGAACTATGAAGCCGGCACCATGGGACCGAAGAGCGCGGACGATTTGCTGAAGCGTGATGGGCGGAGTTGGGCGAAGCTTTAACGCACATCGCCGTCGGGGTCAGTTCCACCTTTCGTGCGTGTGAGCTGACCCCGAAGAACTTCCCCGGATCAAACGAACTGAGCTCTGAGACCTGAAATGCCCGCACCTGTCACCGTAACGTACATCATCTGGCCCGACCTCCCCGCCCTGGCACTGGCGTCCGCACGGCACTTCGCGGAGAAGATTCACGGCGCTGTATCGCGACGCGGTCTGGCCCGGGTTGCCATCTCCGGGGGAACGACCCCGCAGGCTGTCTTCGAACTCCTGGCTGACCCGGCGCACGGTTTCGCCAACACGCTGCCGTGGGACAAACTGCAACTCTACTGGGTGGACGAACGCTGTGTTCCGCCCGATCATCCAGAGTCGAACTACGGCGTCTGTAAGCGGCTTCTACTGGACAAGGTAGCGATACCCGCAGCCAACATCCATCGCATGGAGGGTGAGCTCGACCCGGAAGAAGCAGCGTCGCGATACGAAGGGGAACTGCGCAACTCCATGAAGCTGGAAGGGGCGGAATCGCCTGCTTTCGATCTGCTTCTGCTGGGTATGGGCGACGATGGGCATACAGCGTCCTTGTTTCCGCACACTGAGGGGCTCCACGAAATGGGACGTCTCTGCATTGCGAATCACGTGCCGCAGAAAGATGCATGGCGCGTTACGCTCACGTGGACAGTGATCAATCAGGCCAAGGAAGTGGTATTCGAGATTGCAGGGGCAGCCAAGGCGGATCGCATCGCACAGGTCTTCGCGGGCCCACGCGATCCGGAGAGTCTGCCGACGCAGTTGATCCGGCCCTCCAACGGGCGATTGCTGGTACAACTGGACGAACTGGCTGCGGCTAAGTTACCGTCAAGCACCGAGCTGTTTGAAAAGCCGGACGGCAGCTACAAGGTTGGCACGCTGGTAATCTGAGCCCGCCATCGCGGGAACGAGGAGTTGGGCGGCGCATGATTCTGGCCGGTGACGTAGGTGGAACCAAAGTCCACCTGGCTTTGTATAACTTCGCGGACGGAAATCTCGTGCAATTGCGCGAGGAGAAGTTTCCTGCGTCCGAGTACGCCTGCCTCGACGATGTCGTCAAAGCTTTCCTCGGCAAGGGATCACAGAAAAGGGAAGAGATTGTGGCCTCCTGCTTTGGCTGCCCAGGTCCCGTGCGGGATGGGCGGCTGAAGCTCACCAACCTGCCGTGGTCGCTGGACGTGCGCGACCTGCAACGCAGTATCGGCGTGGAGCACATCTTCCTCATCAACGATCTCGAGGCAAATGGCTATGGGATTCCGGAGCTTGCGAAAGATCAGGTCTGCACGCTGCTCGAGGGAGATCCTGGCGGGGTAGGACACCGTGGCCTGATCTCCGCAGGCACAGGCCTCGGCGAGTGTGTGCTGGTTTGGGATGGCAAAACGCGCCGGCACTTACCAATCCCGTCAGAGGGTGGTCACGTCGACTTCGCCGCGCGCACTGATCGCGAGATAGCGCTCCTGGAGTACCTGCGGAAACAGTTGAAAGGCCGCGTGAGTTTCGAGCGCGTGGTCTCCGGACTTGGCATACGCAACGTCTATGCTTTCCTGCGTGATGACCAGAAGATGGAAGAGCCGGACTGGCTTCGTGATCGCATGCAAACGGAAGACCCCAATGCCGTGATCGGTACCTGCGCCGAGGCCGGCACAAGTGCAATCTGCGCGGAGACGATGAACATCTTTGCGGCGGCACTCGGCGCCAAGGCCGGCAATCTCGCGCTTACGCTGCTTTCTTCGGGCGGTATTTATCTTGGTGGAGGAATCGCCCCGAAGGTGCTGAAAGTGATGGAGAACGGCAAGTTCGCCGAAGCGTTCCTGGATAAAGGGCGTATGCGCCCCATCCTCGAGACGGTGCCGGTCCGGGTTATTCTCGACGACACGTGTGCCTTGCTGGGCGCGGCTGCCTTTGCGGAGACCCGTGCGGCAGAGCTTTCTGGGCGATCAGAACGCGCGGCATCCTTGCCGGCGTAGCCGCTGGTATCCACTGCATGGCGAGTGTTCCTCTTCCCTCCCAGAGTGCTACGGCAGAGCCACGCGGGGATCCGGCAAGGGATTTTGCAGCGCGCACTCGGCTTCATCGCATCCCTGCGCACGCGGCTGTTGGCGTCCTGCTGGCAATTGCCGGAGTCGTCACAGTTTGGCCTACGGCGTTGTCGCTGTGGTCGCTTTGGGTCACGGACCCGCTAAAGTCCATCGGTGGATTGATCCCGGTCGTGAGCCTCGTGTTGATCCTGCGGGCTTGGCGGGCGATGGCGTGGGACGTGCGCGGAAGCTGGTGGGGTATGGCAATCCTCACGGCCACCGCAGCCCTGGTGGCAATCCGAGACCGCGCGGTGCTGGAACTGGTTCTGGCGCCAGGATGGTCCATTACGCTGCCGCCCTACTCCGTAGTCGCTGTAGCGTATGCCGGCGGCATCGTCCTGCTGCTTGGCGGCAAGCGGCTTTGGCGGGCGGCCTGGTTTCCCGTAGCCTTGATGTGGTTCGTTAACCCCGTGCCGCATGTCTTCAATACCTGGGTTGACCTTCCGCTGCAGCATGCCTCGGCGGTAGTAGCGCGTGGGCTGGCCCATGCTTTGGGTCAGAAACTGTCGCCGGACCAGCTTTACCTGATGTTTACCCCCGCGTTCGGCATGTTCATCGCGCCTGGATGCAACGGCATCCGCGGATCGATCACCATGGGCCTGCTGGCATTGATCGCGGGATACCTTTACCGGTTCCGGCTGCGCGTCTGGGCTGCTGTTGCTGCTGCGGCCGTTCTGCTGGGGTACGTCTTCAACCTGCTGCGGCTTTGTGTGCTGGTCCTCTATTACCTGCTGGCGCTCCACCTGACGTGGCTGCAGGGCCATGCGGAACTTGGCGACTACATCATCGGGGCATCCCTCTTTTTTCTCGCGACCATACTGCTTTTCTCCGTCATCCGGCGATGCAGCCCGGATGGAACCCTGCGCTTACCGCCAGTGCGCGTCAGCACGCCCGGTGACGCACCCGGCGCCGCCACCCACAGCTTCCAGTTGCGGACAGCTTCCCTGGCCGTGCTGGCCGGCGTGTGTGCTTTTCCGTATGGGCACGCGATGCTCCGCTCTCCAGGGACCGGCGCGCGCGATAGGGCCAGGGCTGGCTTTCCGGCCGCGCTGGGGAGATATCGCTTGCGAAGAACATGGTCTGAAAAGCTCGAAACCGGGCAAACGCTCTTTGAATGGGCGGACTACGCCGCGCCCGGCGCCGCGAGCGTGGTACAGGTTGGCGTTTCGCCGACGCTGGGCGCCCATGACACTCTGTTGTGCCACACCGCGCGGGGCGAGGCTTGGCTCTGGCATGGAACAGTCTCCCTGGCCACGAAAACGGGCCCGGTCAGCTTCGTCGGCGCGGTCTTTCAGGAGGGACAGACGGACGCGCTGGAGGCGGCCACGATGTGTTCGGGCGATCGTTGCGGGCAGTGGGCAAGTGACCGCAGACACCTGGGGCTGGTCTACAGCAGGCCACAAACCCCCACCGCAGACCGCAGCGAAAACGCACGTCCGGTCCCGCTGCTGCTGCGGGTGGAGAGGGCAGACGGGAACTCCCTTCCGGACTCCTCACGCGCAAAGCTGACAGCTGACCTGCAGGACTTCACAGGGAATGCAACTTTGGGTGTATTCACAGCGATCGCCGCCCGGCCCTAAACTCGGCACGGATCACTGCAACGCTTCGCGATGCTGAAGACTGGTGGGACCGGCCGGGCGAAACACCCGAACCGTAAACCGCGCCGGCCGGAAAGGTTGCCGGTCATAACGTGGTGCAAAATGTCGCGGCGGGAACAGCAGGGAATGGTTCCGCGCCCACCCAACTCCTCGCCGCCGCTGAATTTACTAACACGGATGGAGCTGAACATGTTGCGGCAAACGCTACTCGAGGGCGGCGTTTACATCACGGACAAGGTTGCGGATGTATGACCTACGGTTCAAAAGGGCGATCATGCCTGCCCGGGCAGCCGCGCGGCGGGCATCGTCGCCGGCGTCCTCCGCGGCATCCCACTGGCTCCAAAGGGCTTGTAGCTGCTGCTGGAGGTCGTCCAGCATACCCGTAAACCGGGTACGCGCAGCCTGCAACTCTTGCACAACTGACTCGTCTTTTTCACCCATATCCCTCCCCAGACGCATCTCTTCTAGTTGCATGTTGAGTTCAAATGCTTCTTCTAGAAGATCCGGCGGGGCGACCTGTTTCTTTTCTCCCCCGCTCGCGCGTGCTGCATCCGTGGCCAGCCTGGACTGTTCTTCCAGATGCACGCCCTCCAACCCCAGCAGATACTCGGTGCGTGCGAGGGGATCGCGCAACGTGCGATAGGCATCGTTGAGTTCGGACGAACGGCCAAGTGCATCGGCCTGCTCAGACGCTGGCCGTGAAGCGAAACGGTCAGGATGCAGGCGGCGTGATTGGGCGTAAAAAGACCTTTCCAGCGACTCGAGATCCAGATTTAAATGTCGCGGCAGGGAGAATAACGAAAAGTACGTCATCCAAGTCATTCTATCGAGAACAAGTATTGATCAACGTCACGCAAAGCGGCTATAAAACGCGACCCTCCAGCCAAAGCGCAGAGATGAGCCAATGCACCCGCTGACTATTCAGAGTTCGCATGCCATGCGCGCCATGGCGATCGCGGCCTCCATGCTCGCGTCGTACGCCGCCTTCTCGCTGGCCGAGCGGCTCGAGCGCACGCGCGGCTTCTGGCGGCGGCGGCTCTGGGTGACCGCCGCGGCGACGGTGCTGGGCCTCGGCATGTGGTCCATGCACTTCTTCGGTGCGTTGGAGGATCCCGCGCCGGCGGAAGTCATCTACTCTCTTCGACTTGTCGTGTTCTGCCTCCTGGTCGCCATTAGTGTCTCCTGGATGGGTTTTCGTCTCGTCGCGTGGCAGTCCGTCAGCCGTGCGCGGTTAGTTGCCGGCGGTGTTGTGCTGGGGTTGGGCACCGGCGTCATGCAGTTAATCGGGATCCATGCCCTCCGCTCTACAGTGGTTGTCGGCTACTCCGCCTTCATGTTAGGCAGCACCGCAGTCCTCGGCGCAGGCCTTGCGACCCTCGCCGTGTGGATGGCCTTTTTCGAGCACGATGATCCAGCCGGCGGCGAATGGATGCGCGTCGCCGGCGGCGCTGTCATGGGTCTGACCATGGCCGCGGTACACCTCATGGCGATCCGGTGTGTCCGGCTTGCTCCACTCCCCGCCTACGTCAAGGTTCAGGGGAATGCACGCGGCAGCGCTGTAGGCGAAACGGCATTGCTTGTGACCGTGGGCCTGGTCCTGCTGGTCGCGTTAGGAACTGCGGCCATTGACAAACGCCGCTACCGCGAACTGGCCCGGCTGCACGCGCAGCTCGCCGCTTCACAGCAGGCTCTCCTGCGAAGCGAGGGGCAATTGCGGGAGGCGAACGCCCTTCTGAGTGAACTCTCGATTCGAGACGGGCTTACCGGAATCTACAATCGCCGCCGTTTCGATCAGGTCTTTGAGATGGAGTGGCGCCGATCCCTGCGCAGCATGCGCCCGCTCGCCCTGCTGATGATTGATGTGGACTGCTTTAAGGATTTGAATGACGCCTACGGTCACCAGCGCGGCGATGATTGTTTGCGTGAGATCGCCCGTGTGCTCGATGAGCAGCCCCGCCGCGGGCACGACATGGTAGCCCGCTTCGGCGGCGAGGAGTTTGCCGTCCTCCTGCCCGGCGCGGACATCTCCGGCGCCATGCGCATCGCAGAAAATATCCGGCGCGCCGTCGAAGGGCAGAAGATGGAGCACAAACGCTCTGCTACTGGACCCTGGGTCACGGTAAGCGTCGGTGTAAGCAGCCGGATACCCCAGATCAATGAAACGCAGGACGCCATGCTCTACGACGCCGATATGGCCCTCTATGCTGCCAAGCAACTGGGCCGTAACCGGGTTGAAGTACGCGAGCCGATCGAGGTTGAAGTCTAGTGTTCAACAAGCAACCACGATCTACGCGCTAAAGCTGGAACCGCAACCACAACTCTTCGTCGAATTCGGATTGATGAAGTTAAAGCCCTGACGCATCAGTGTCTCTTCGAAATCGAGCACCATCCCTGCCAGATAAAGATAGCTCTTGGGATCGACAAAGATGCGCACCGGCCTGCTGCCAGACGGATCGTTTGGCGTCTCCACACCCTCTCCAAACACAAAGACGCGATCGCGTTGGCGAGGCTCGGTATCGAAGCGGATGTTGTAGCTCAGGCCGGAGCAGCCGCCGCCCTGCACGCCCAGCCGAAGCCCGCCGGCGTCAGGAGAGATACCCTCCTTCGCCATAGCGACCCGGATGCGTTTCAAGGCATTCTTCGTAAGCTCAACCGCCTGTTTGGAACGGGGTTGCTGACCCTCGGCCGTCAGGAGGACCATGCCCGCAAGGGGGTCCTTGGTGTCGGGCCTGGGAGGTGCGGCGGTGCCTGGGGCGAGCGTTATCATCGCTGAATTCCTTTGTCGTTGCGGCCGGATTCTCCAGGTTCTGGACCGGTCCTGCGGGTTTGATACCAAAAGATCCCTACAAGACTCGCAAGCGTTGCGAATACGGTGCTTAGGCCGCCCCTCAGCGCGCCTTCATGGGCCAGCCAAAGACCTCCGCTCACGCCCGCTATGCCTATCAGACCACCCGAAATGGCACCGAAGACTTCCTTGAAGGACTCGGCGCTGACAACCTTGCGCTCCATAGCCCGACGGTGCGCAGATTCCTGCACAAAGTCGTCAAGAATTTGCCTGGCAGCGCCCGGATAGACCTCGTCGAAGCGTTGCAGGAGGTCGGGTGGCGGAAGAGGACCGGAGTATGAGGTAAATTCAACGGCGTGAACGTGAGAAAGCACCCCGGACTGGGATGCTTCCTTGAGTTCATAACCGGGTGTGACCTCAGGCGACTCTGGAGAGCCACCATTCACCGGCAGCCCGCCCGCTCCATGGCACGCTGAAGATCGTGAGAAACCTTTGACCAATCCTGTGTCAGTGCGTCGGCCTCCGAGCGGAGACGCCGCCGCGGTGTCGGCTTGCCTGAAGCACTGAACAGGCCTAAAGCATGGGAAAATCCGGACCAGAATGGTGTTCTGGCTTCACCATAGACCGACCGAACAATCTGATCATAGGTTTTCATTCCAGACCTCCGTGTGCGAATACCATCATAACGCACTCATACCGACAAGATTACGACCATGAATGCGCCAAAAGTGGGACAAAACCTGTGGCGCGTGCCCCGAAACGGGTCTAATGAGCCGCGACGGCGACTTGCGCCTCTTCCGCAACACTGTTCTTCTTCTTCCAGTCGCCAATGGCCGCCCGGATCGCATCCTCTGCCAGAACCGAGCAGTGAATTTTGACAGGGGGCAGCGCCAGTTCCTTCACGATGTCGGTGTTGGAAATGGTAAGCGCTTCGGAGACAGTCTTGCCCTTCACCCACTCCGTAGCGAGCGATGAACTGGCAATTGCCGAACCGCAGCCAAAGGTCTTGAACTTCGCGTCCTCAATCACCTGGGTTTCCGGATTGACTTTGATCTGCAGGCGCATGACATCGCCGCACTCGGGCGCGCCGACAAGGCCGGTTCCAACCTCGCTGGAGGTCTTGTCGAGGGTACCGACGTTGCGCGGGTTCTCGTAGTGGTCAACAACTTTCTCGCTATAAGCCATGGGAAGGTCCTCGTTGCTTTGATGATAACTCGGACCGAATCGGTGCGAAAGGGTTTAGAGCCCCCCAACCCCCTCCCGCGCGGGCTTTTCGGCCTGTCCCCCTCCCGTAAAACCCGCGTTATACTGCGGTCAGTTCCTCACAATTGGGCCATCGCTGCGCGTTAAGCGCTGGTACATGAGTTCTTCCAGGCCGGACGAGGCTTTCGAGACCTCAAAGACGGCCAGCCCGTGGAGGCCCGTCAACTGCCGTCGGCGTGGCACAGAAGAACCCGCAGCTTACCTAAACTTGCACCACCGCCGGAACCTTCCGGCCATGGAGGAGGCTTCTTTGAAGCGGACACATCTGATTTCGGCGATAGCGCTGATGTCCTCGGCAGCTCTGGCGCATGCCCAATCGACAGCGACCGTCACCGGCGTGGTGACTGACCCGACCGGCGCCACCGTACCCGGCGCGACTGTTGTCATTCATGGCCTGCAGACGGGGCTCGATCGTACTTTGCAGACCGACAGCAGTGGCGTCTTCACGGCCGCTTCCATGCAGCCCGGCGACTACTCGGTCAGCATCCACGCTTCCGGGTTCGGTCCCTTTGTGGTGAAGAAAGTAACTCTTCTCGTCGATCAGCGTACGGCCGTCGACGCCAGGTTGACCGTCGGCGACACCGCGCAGACCGTCGAGGTTGATTCCGCAGCGCCGATCATGGATACCGATACCGTTACGGTGGGCAGCGTCATCGACCAACAAACGGTGCAGAATATCCCGCTCAATGGGCGGCACTTCCTGGATCTCACAAATCTGACGCCTGGCACGGTGGTGCCTCCGGTCACAGGATCGCTCACCGCTCCAAGCCGCGGTCTGGGTGCGAACTCGTTCAACACCGCCGGCGCCCGCGAAGATGCCGTCAACTTCATGGTGAACGGAATCAACCTGAACGACATGTCGCAGAACCAGATCACATTTCAGCCCTCGATCGATACGACATCGGAGTTCAAGCTGGACAACTCCACCTACACGGCGGAGTACGGTCGCAATTCCGGCGCAATCGTGAACGTGTTGACACGCTCAGGAACAAACGAGATCCACGGCAACGCCTTCGACTACTACCGCGATCAGTACTTCGACGCGCGCAACTACTTCAATCGAACCAATGTGCAGAAAAGCACGTTCCGCCGGCAGAACTATGGCGCCGACCTTTCCGGACCCATCATCAAGGACAAGTCGTTCCTGTTCCTGAGCTATGAGGCGCTTCGCCAGGAGCAGGGGCTGCTCTTCAACCAAACCGTGCTGACAGCAGCGCAACGCGCCGCCTTCGCCGCAAGTCCCGCAGGCGCACAGTATGCGCAGCTGGTGAACCTCGTTCCGACGGCCAACAATGCCGCAGGCACCGTAGTGACCGCGTCCTCCTCCGCCCCCGTAAGGATCGATCAGTTCAGCGGCGATTCGCTCACGAAGCTGGGCACAAAAGACACGTTGCACATGTACTACGCCTGGCAGCAGGACAAGCGGACAGAACCGAATCTGCAGGGAAATAACACGCCAGGCTTCGGTGATCACCGCGGCGCTCACCGCCAGATCGGAACCGTCAATGAGATTCACGAGTTCTCATCCAACGTGGTGAACGAGGCGCGTGTCGGGTTCAGCCGCATCGCCATCTCATTCCGTCCCAACTTCGCCGCAAACGCTGCCACATACGGTATCGCCGCTGGAAACAACTCGGGCCTGGCGCTGCCCCAGATCACGGTATCGGATATCGGTCTCAACATCGGCGGTCCCAACGGCTTCCCCCAGGGACGCTTCGATACAACGGGCGTCTTCTCGGACACGCTCACGCTGACTAAAGGCAAGCACACCCTCAAGACCGGTGGCGAGTACCGGCGTTTCATCTTCTCGAGCTTCACGAATACATCGGGCGCCATCAACTTCCCCAGCACCACGGCCTTCATCAATGGTCAGGCAAACAGCTTCTCCGTCACGCCGCAGATCGTAAATTTCCGCCTCTTCAATACGTCAGCCGCGGGATTTGTCGATGACAGCTGGAAAGTAACGCCGCATCTGCTCATTGAAACGGGCTTCCGCTTCGAGTGGAACGGAACGCCCGTCGACGCGGAGAACCGCCTGGTCAACTTTCTGCCGGCCACGGATTCGCTGCAGGGGGTGCATACGCCTCTGGATCAGTCCTACAACTATGAGCCGCGTTTCGGCTTCAGCTATGACGTCTTTGGAACCGGGAAGACCATCTTGCGCAGTGGCTTCGCTGTGCTGACCGACGAGCCGACCGACAGCGTGGATAGCGGCCTCGCGGGCAATCCACCCTTCGCCACTCCAGTCGTGGTAACCGGGGCAGCGCTGCCGGTAGGTTCGCTGTATGTTGCAGGCACGTCTGTCGCGCCGCAGGCAGTTAACCCGCATTTCCGTGAGGCCTACACCGAAAGCTATAACCTCAACCTCGAGCAGCAAACACTAGGCGGCACGGTGTTGAAGGTGGGCTACATCGGCTCAAGCGCCCATCATCTTCGCTTAAGCCGCAACATCAACCAGTACAGCATCCTGGGCACAACCACACGGCCGTATCAACGGCTGTCTTCTTCAGTCGGAATCAACCAGGGAGAGACGCTCGGCAACATCACTTACCAGGACTCTGATTCCATGTCGAACTACAACGCTTTGTGGGTGACGGCGGTTAAGAACATGGGTCATGGCCTCGAGTTCAACACAACCTACACCTACTCAAAGAGCATGGACATCAACTCGCTTGCGTCGGCCGTCACGCTCCAGGACCAGACCAATCCCCGCGGCAACTATGGGCCGAGCGACTTCGATACCCGGCATCACTTTGTGATCTCCGGCGTGTATAACCTGCCTTTCCACGGGAATCGCTTCACCGATGGTTTCCTGCTTGCAGTCATCAACCAGGAGCAGACCGGCAATCCGATGAACGTGTTGCTTTCGAACACGACCTACACGGGTACAGCCACGCTGCGGCCTACTTTGTTAAACAAGAACTACTCGACCCAGCGCGGTGTAACAACTGCGTCCGGGCTGGTGCCGTTCATCAACGCCACGGTGTGCACCACGCCAACCGTGGCCGGCTGCAGCTTCTATGTGCAGCCTGCCGGGTTCGGCAACCTGGGGCGGAACGCGCTGGTGGGCCCGCGATATGAAGACACCGATATGTCGCTGCAGAAGACCACGAAGCTGGCGGAGCGGGCATCGCTGGTGCTGCGGATCGATGCCTTCGACATCTTCAATCACGTCAACTTCAGCAACCCGAATCTAACCGCGACCGGGTCGGCAACAAGCACCTTCGGCTTGATCAGCTCGACCCGCGCGCCGATCGGCGATGCAGGCTCGGCGCGGCAGTTGCAGCTGGCTGCCAAGCTTGTTTTCTAAAACGTTGTTGAAAGGCAAGCGGCACTCGATACCGAATCGCATGCCGCTTGCCTATTTGCCCGCCGCGTCCTTAGCGCTATCCTCTGGGGCATCATCGTCGCCATAGGTGGGATAAGGCTCCGGTGCCGTACTGGTGGGCATGCCTTTCAGCACCGCGAGGTCCTTTTGCAATGCTGCCCAGGTGGCCGGATTCCGCTTCGTCGCGAAGGGCAGATCGAGGTTCGCGTAATACGCCATGACATCCTCTTTCACGCCTGGAGGAATCGGTTGCTGCGGCGTTGCTGCCAGCCGGTGTAGAAGATCGGCGTAGGTCTGGTCTGTCAACTTGTACCCGCTTGGGTGAACAGGAATACCGGTGTCCAGATCACGATTCGGCAAGGGATGTCTGGGGTCGCGGGACTCGCGCGGGATGTCCTGCGAGGAGCCTGGCTTGGGCGCCATGGCCTCGCTGTTGGAAGGCTGCGAATGGGTGTCGGCAGCCGCGGCCAGCTTGGCAGTAGCGTTGGGCGTCGGTGGCGGGGTGAAGCGGCGCAAGGCTACCTTCAGCTGATCTTCCGATTGAACGACAGAGTGGATGTAGTCCGCTTCCGTCTTCTCTGTAGGATCCTTGATCGCGACGAGCTTGAGTGAACCGACCTTGGGAAGAACAAAAAGAAGACCGGCTAGGGTATATGTGCCGATCCCCGCGTGCTTGCGATACTCGTCCCAGTGATTCTGCTGTTCAACTACGGCGACTTCGCGTTCCATCTGCTGAAGTTCTGCGTTGTTGACGTCAGCAGGTTCTTTCTTCCGGTGAAGCAGCGTCAACGCGTAGGCGATGCGTGGAATGAACCGGTGTGCGGCAAAGCGATAGGCGCCCACGTTGATCCGCCGCTTGCGATGAACGGTGAAGTCTTCCGTGAGCCCATACGTCTGGTAAAAAGCCAGAGCCAGTTGCTTGGTTGGAACCTCCAGGCCGACATGACGCTGATAGTGGACCGGCGCAAAGCGGTGGTGCGCAATCTGGTCGATGTCAAAAGCAAACTCGGTCTGCACATGCTGGTGCTCGCCTTCGGCGTAGTTCACCACGTTGCCGTACCTGTCGCGAAGCGCGGGGAACGCCACAGGGACAGCAAGGTTAGTGGCCTCGCTGTGGCCGACGGAATCACCGATATAGTGCGACAGCGCGCCAACAGCAAAGGCGAGTTCGTCGGCGTTGCCGGCATTGCGGAAAAGGTTGACGACAAAGTCGCCGGAGCGGACATAGTGCGTAAGGTTCGAGAAGGAGGCATCGCCCAGTGGGTAGTAGCCGATATCCTGGATGACACAGCCGCCATACGCATAGGCACGGGCGTGCTCAAGCTCGGCGGGTGTGAGATTGGGATAGCGGCTGCGCAGCAAGGGAACGATGGAGCTCTGCCAGGTGAGGTCGATCAGTTCTTCGTGCGTGAGCAGCGAGTACGCTTGCGCGGTGCGTGGCTTCGTCGTCGCCACAAGAAGGAGAGCCAGGCAAAGCAAACGGGGGAGGCAGCGTTTCAGTCGGGCAGTAAATCCAGAGACGTGCAAAACTCAAACTCCGAGTCAATAGGCTGGTACTTGGATGCAGATCGGGGCCTGAGCATGTAACGGAAGAGCCTTGCGGAACAGTGTACTGTGTGGCACGGACGCAAGAGGCGCAGCCGAAGCTGCGCCCCCGGACCCACCTTGCATGAAGCCTAGTGAGCAGCCCATTCGATCTTGCTCAGGTCGATCCCCTCTTTGACCATCTCGTAGAGCGGCGAGAGTTCGCGGAGCTTGCTGACGACGTCAATAATCTTGTCGGCAACATAGTCCACTTCCGCTTTGCTGTTAAAGCGGCCAAGACCGAAGCGGATCGAACTGTGCGCTACGTCGTCGCCGAGACCCAGCGACTTGAGCACGTAGCTGGGCTCGAGCGTAGCCGACGTGCAGGCCGAACCGGAGCTGACAGCAATGTCATTGATGCCCATGAGCAAAGATTCGCCTTCGACGTACACAAAGCTCATGTTGAGATTGCCGGGCAAATGGTGGTCCATGTTGCCGTTTACCTGGGTGTAGTCAAGCGCGGTTTCCAGCTTGTTGCGCAGGTAATCGCGAAGCTCCCTCTGCCGTGCCGCCTCGGTCTCCATCTCTTCACCGGCAATCTCGCACGCTCTGCCCAGACCAACGATGCCGGGAACGTTCAGCGTACCGCTACGCATGCCGCGCTCGTGCCCTCCACCATTCTGCTGCTCCGAGATCTGCACACGGGGATTACGGCGACGAACGTAGAGCGCGCCCACGCCCTTGGGCCCGTACACCTTATGGCCGCTAAAAGAGAGCACGTCGATGTTGTCGGTGATTACATTCACAGGAATCTTGCCGATAGCCTGGACGGCGTCGGTATGGAACAGCACACCTTTGCTCTTGCAAAGCGCACCGATCTCCCGGATGGGCTGGATGACGCCAATCTCGTTGTTGGCATACATGATCGAGACCAGGATGGTCTTGTCGTCCATCGCACGCTCAAGCTCTTCCAAATCGACCAGGCCGTCGCCCTTGACAGGAAGATATGTGATGCGAAAGCCCTGCTTCTCCAGCTTCTTACAGGTGTCGAGGACGGCTTTGTGCTCGGTCACCTCGGTGATGATGTGATTGCCGCGCTCGCGGTACATCTCCGCAATGCCCTTGATCGCCAGGTTGTTGGACTCGGTCGCACCGGAAGTGAAGATGATCTCCTTGGCGGTCGCCCCAATCAGCTTGGCGATCTGCTCACGGGCCTTCTCCACGGCCTGCTCCGCTTCCCAGCCAAAGCTGTGATTGCGGCTGGCGGCGTTACCGAAGATGCCGGTCAGGTAAGGCATCATGGTCTCGAGCACGCGCGGATCGAGCGGTGTGGTGGCGTGGTTGTCCATATAGATGGGCAGCTTGACGCCTTCGGGTAAGGGTTTGTCGGCGTGTGTAACGTTCATTCCCAGCGTTTCAGCCATGGGTTGTTGCTCCTCTAAGGTGTGCTTTGGGGCGCTGTGGTCCGGGCGGATTGCGGGTTCGCCGGGGACACGAGATGGCCCGTTGAAACATAAACTCTCTATCTCGGACTATAGCACTCGCACTTTCGATTCATGAGACTCGCAGCGGAGTTGCGTGCCGTCAGACAGCGATCGAGACAAGGCCGCCGGCCACGGGGCTGCCGGTCTGGGCCTCGCTCGCCGACTCCACCAGATCGGCGATGCGGATGGCGCTGAGCAGGTCCTTAATGGAGTCGTTCACCTTGCGGAGCGGCTCCTTGATGGTGCAGGTGCCGTGGAGGTCGCAGGTGCCGTGAATGGTGATGCAGCTGGTGATGAAAAGCGGACCGTCGATGGCGCGAATCACCTCAAAGGCGGAGATGTCGCTTCCGGGGCGCGCAAGGGCGTAGCCGCCGTTCGTGCCGGCTGTCGAAATCAGCATCCCGGCCCGGGTCAGGGTCTGCAGGATCTTCGCCAGGAGCTGCGGCGGAATGTGGTACGCCTCAGCGATGTCCTTGGCCGATTGGGCGCCCTCCGTGGAGTGCTCGGCCAGGTACTTGAGAGCCATCAGCCCGTAATCCGCTTTTTTTGTGAGCCTGAGCATGTAAGGGTACCGGTGGCGGGTCAGCAAGACTCGCTGCGGAAGCCGGTTCACCCCAGTGTACGGCTGCGATTGTTGCGCCGCAACGTGTTCCTTTCTGCGCCAGGGGGATTCGAGCAAGGCTGCATAAGCTACCATGCTGGTTGCCCCTTCTCTCCCTCCATGCCAGACTTTCGCCAGTTCCGCGCGACGCCCAACCTGTTAACCATGCTGCGGCTGTTCACGCTGCCCTATTTGGTCATCGAAATTCTGGATGGGCACTGGAAGCTGGCCTTTGCCCTGCTCTGGATTGCAGGTATCTCGGATGCACTGGACGGCGTGATTGCGCGTTGGTTGAAGCAGCAGACAACGTTGGGACAGTACCTGGATCCTGTGGCGGACAAGGCGCTGCTGAGTACGTTGTTCCTGGTCTTGACGCATGTGGGCATCATTCCGCGGTATGTGACGGTGCTGGTATTCAGCCGGGATCTCGGCATTCTGCTCATCTCGGCGCTGCTCTATATAACCAACACGTTGCGGGACTTCCGGCCAAGCTGGCTGGGGAAGCTGAACACGCTGCTGCAGATTCTGGGTGTCTTGACGGTGATGACGGTGCAGGTGCTGGGGAGCCGGGAGCTGGTGGAAACGAAGTTGTTCTTGCTGCGGGCGGTTGCGGTGCTGGCTCCGCTCTCGGCGGCGCAGTACACGTGGCTGGTGTTGCGCCGGGTGCAGGCGCAGCCGGAAATAGCAACAGGCGGCGCAGGGTTGTGAGGGACGGTTGCGGTTGCGTGGTAGGCCGAGTCCGGTTACACTGACTTGTACGCACTTTAGGCGCGTAGCTCAGTTGGTTAGAGCG
>CAZZWG010000027.1:0-9784 GCA_964657685.1 Verrucomicrobia bacterium Tous-C9LFEB
GGCGTACTTCTGGTTGGCAAGGTTGGTGATGACGAGGTCGGGCAGGCCGTCGTTGTTGTAGTCGGCGAAGTCGATGCCCATGCCGGCGTAGGTGCGCCCGTCGCCGTCAACGGCGATCTCGGCGGTGAGGCCGGTCTCCTCGAAGGTGCCGTCGCCCTTGTTGTGGAAGAGGAATTCGGGCATGGAGTCGTTGGCTACGGCGAGATCGATTTTGCCATCGCGATCGAAGTCGGCGAGGGCGATGCCGAGGCCTTTGCCGGGGGTGGCCAGGCCCAGTCTAGCGGCCTGTTCGGTGAAGGTGCCGTCGCCGTTGTTGTGGTATACCAGCGGCGCGATGGCAGGGAAGATGTCCGGGTGGCAGTAGGCGCGATAGCCCTCGCGATGTTCGCCGCACCAGACGTCTTCCCAGTCCCAGCGCACGTAGCGAAGGACAACCAGATCGAGCCGCCCATCGTTGTCGAGATCGACCCAGGCCGCGCTTGTGGACCACTGCATGCCCGGCGTTGCGTCACCGCCTGTGCCGGAGCGGAGGGTCACATCGGTGAAGGTGCCGTTGCCGTTGTTGTGGTAGAGATGGTTGCCGCCGTACTCGGTGACGTAGAGGTCTTCGAAGCCGTCGTTATCGTAGTCGCCGACGGCCACGCCCATGCCATAGCCGGTGCCCTGTAGTCCGGCTTTTTCGGTCACGTCTTCAAAGGTGCCGTCTTTCTTCTGGTGGAAGAGGCGGTTCCAGTCCTTTGGGGATTGCTTCCGTGGGACCGATCCTTTCGCCATGGGATCGGTGAGCGGGGCGCCGTTGACGAAGAAGAGGTCCAGGCGGCCATCGTTGTCGAAGTCAAAGGCGGCTACGCCCGAGCCCATGGTTTCGATCAGGTACTTGTGCGGGGTGTGCGAAGCGACGGCGACGAAGGGAATACCCGCAGCCTGCGTGGTGTCGGTGAAGTGACCCGGAAGAGGTGCCCTGGCCTGAACAGCCGGCGCGGGGTTCTGTGCGCGCACAACGGGGCTGGAGAGGAGCATGGCAAGGACCGCGCCCAGACTCGCACTCCGGATGGTGTTGTGCATCCATCCAGCCTACTGCGCTGCCGCCGCGGTTGCTTGCATGGAAGCGTTGCCACGCCCGGTAAGCTGGCGAATGATGTCGACCTCGCGCTGGCGGTAGGGTGTGTCGTCCTGCTTGAAGACCTCGTGGAACCAGATGGTTGGAGGTTGCAGGGTGTAGGGCCGCTCCCAGGAATCCCAGGGGAAGTAGGTTTGCGTTTTGCCTGCGACAAAGCCCCAGTTGATGGCCGCCACATGGTACTTTTTCGCGATCGGCAGGATGGTGTCGAAGGTGCTGCCATTGCCGCGCGCCATGTACTCGGTGCAGATCAGGGGCCGGTGGAGCGGAAGCAGTTCCTGCACGCGGGCTTCAAAGCCTTCCGGCCAATCGTAGTTGTGAAACGAGATGACATCAGACTCGGCGAGTTGAATCCTGACGGTAGGGCTTTCGCGGTCAGGATGACTCCAGTCGCCGGTCCAGACGCCGCTGGTGAGGGGTTGGGTGGGATGGACGTCGCGCGCCCAGGCGAACACTTTGGGCAGAAGTTCATTGACGCGCTGTACTTTCGCGGCGCTGTCCTCACGGAAGCGGCCGCCGTTGTCGTTGTTGGGCTCGTTCCATACATCCCAGCCGAGGATGCGGTCGTCTTTCGCAAAGGCGCCGACTACGCCCTGCACATACGCTTTGAGCTGCGGTTCGACGCCCGGATCGGTTAAGCGCTGGAAGCCTGGACTCTGCACCCAGCCGGAGTTGTGGACGCCGGGGATGGGTGGATGCTGCGGGCCGAGGTGCGGGTTGGGCTCCCAGCAGGAATCGAACAGAACAAGCAGCGGGCGGATGTGGTGTTTCGCAGCGATGGCAAGGAACTGATCGAGTCTCTTTGTGAAGCCTTTGGGATCGCTGAGGTACGCCTGGTCCTGTAGAAAGACGCGCATGGTGTTCATGCCGATGGATTCACCGAGGCCGAGCTCTTTGTCGTTCAGCGCCGGGTTGAAGGTGGCAGGCTGAAACATTTCGAACTCGTTGATGGCGTCGGAGGGGATGAAGTTGGCGCCGACCAGCCAGGGTTGACGGTCGTACCAGGTTTGCGCCTGGGCCTCGCTCCAGCGGCCGCGTGTGTCAGGCGTCTGCGCATGGAGAGTGGCGCTTGCGAACAGCAGAACAGAGACGATCAGGCGCTGCGACTTCATGTTCACCCTCGGGTCGCTCACCAGTCTGCACCAGGGAGTACAGACCGTGCAAACGCTTACAAGCGAGAACCACGGTGGACTCAACGCTTCCGCAAGCGAGCCGTGGACTGCCGCACCAGAAGATGCGGCACGATGACGTACTCCTGCGATGTGCTCCGTTTCGCCGTTTTGGGTTTGGCATTCAGAAGACTCCGGAAGGCCTGCGCGGCCAACTCCCCGCGCGAGACGACGAGCGTGGTCAAGGCAGGCTGCGTGTAGGCGCTCAGCTCGATGCCGTCGAAGCCGACGATCGAAATGTCTTCGGGAATGCGAAGGCCAGCCTCATGGAGGGCGCCCATCGCGCCGATGGCGGTGAGATCGTTGGAGGTCAGCACGGCCGTGGGTGCCTTGGCGCCGGAGCGAAGGATGCGCTGCATGGCATGATGACCGCCTTCCACGCGGTGATCGCCTTCCTGCATCCAGGCTGGGTTGCCGGTCATGCCGTGCTGCGCAAGCGCCCGGTGAAAGGCCCGGGCGCGAATCTCCGCGGAGCCCAGGGAGAGCGGGCCGCTGATGAAGGCGATGTCCTTATGACCCAGACCGAAGAGGTGTTCCATGGCTTCCTGAACGCCGGCCCGATAGTCGACACGAACGACGTTGGTGCCGGGCCCTTCCACCGGGGTGTCCATGAAGACCATGGGGATCTGGCGGCGCGAGAGGCTGCTGACCAGGTGGTCGCTCATCTCCGACGTCATGATAGCGACGCCGTCGACCTTGCGCTGCAGCATGCGCGCGACGCAGGTTTCCATGCGCTTGGGATCGTAGTTGGTATTGGCGATGAGCACTTCCTGGTTGTGCTCTACGGCGATATCTTCGAAGGCTTTTACGAGTTCCGGGAAGTAGGGGTTGGTGATATCGGAGATGATGAGGCCGTACATGCCGCTGCGGCCCGATCCGAGCGTGCGCGCGTTCACATCGGGATAGAAGTTGAGCGCCTGGATGGCATCGCGCACGCGCTCGGCGGTCTCCGGCGCGACAAAGGCTGTTCCATTGATCACCCGCGACACGGTTGCCGTCGAAACGCGTGCACGACGAGCAACCGCCATGATGTTCATGCCTCTATCATGCCGTAACAAATGCTTTTCGCAACACCTTCCGGTGATTGCCTCAAGGCAAACGATGACGCAGCGGGGCCTAGTTTCCCAAGGCGATCTCCGGCCAGTTTTCTTTCCATGAGATGGGTGAGATCTGCAGCGCGGGACGCCCGGTGAGTGCGTCATAGGCATGGAAGACCAGCAGGTCGCGGCCTTTGTCTTCGAGAACGGATTCGCCACCGGGGCCAAGCCAGCGGCTGTTGGCGTGCAGCACCTGGGTGCCGCCGCCCTGGGTCATGGGGACGCCGCTTTCATCCACGTAGGGGCCGGTGACGGCCGTCGACCGCCCCACCATGGTCCGGTAGGTGCTGCGTGTACCGCGGCAACAGAGATCCCAGGAGACAAACAGGTAGAAGTAGCTGCCATGATGCACGATGAAGGGCGCTTCGATTGCTTGCCAGTCGGGCGGAAGGGTAGGGTGTTCGGGGTCGAACTTCTGCGGCGGCACCGCGGCAGGTTTCGCGCGAGACGCGAGCGCGTAGGTTCGGGTGTCGGCGGTGCTCAGCATGCCGGTAGCGGCGTCGAGTCTGCGCATCTTGATGCCGCTCCAGAAGCTGCCGAAGGAGAGCCAGGCCTGCCCTTTGGCGTCCTCGATGTAATTGGGATCGATGGCGTTGAAGTCGTCGCCTGCTTTCGATTCCAGCACGAGCCCTTTGTCGACCCACCTGTAGGCTGGGCTGTTGCGGTCCAGGGTCTTGTTGGTGGCAAGACCGATGCCGGAAGTGTTTACGCCGAACAGGGAATAGGCGTAGTAGAGACGGTACTCGCCGTGTTCAAAGGAGATGTCCGGGGCCCAAAGCTCCTTCGTGCCGGGACTGCGTTGCCGGACCCACTCCGGGATAGCGTCGAAGACATGGCCGCACAGCTTCCATTCGTGCAGATCCGCCGAGCAGCGAACAGGGAACTGGCCGCCATCGGGAGCCTTGCCTGTGGCGAAGACGAAGTAGGTGTTGCCGTCCCTGGCAATGGACGGATCGTGCGTGAAGGCGACGTCACCGGTAAGCGCGAGAGCCTGCGATTGTTGCGCGCTTATGCAGGCTGGCAGGCAGACGGAGACGGCGCCCAGGATGACCAGAAGCCTAGCGCAACGGAACATCAATGACCTCAATCGTCAGCGCCGGCACGGTGTGCTGCCAGCTGCCGCTCGCCACCTTCACCGAGGAGGTAATCGGCTTGATGAGATTCGGTTGATCGATGGAGTTGGTGGCCTCATAGGTGGCTGCATGCAGGCTGTTCATGGTGGCCTGCCCCGCCGCGGCGCCGTTGAGTGCAAGAGAAAGTGGCTGGGCCTGCGTTGAGGCGTTGACGAGCTTCAGATGAAGCACGTGGTCCCGGGAGCCGACCGAGGCCGAGTAGAAGAACCGCTCGCCTGCGCCGGTGATGGAGGACTTCGGCGTGCCGTCGCCGAGATGGTTGCCGAAGAGCGCTTGTGCGTAGTAGCTCGGGGAAGCGTAGCTGTTGCTTGCATCGTAGCCGATCATGTTGGTGTACCACTGGCCGGCGCCGGGGTTGACGTTGATGAAGAGCGGGGCATAGCTCGCCATCACGATCAGGTCGCTGTTGCGCTCCATGGAGGTCATCCAGGCGGCGTCAGCCAGCGCACCGCCCCAGTTTGGCGTGGGCGTGCCGGCCAGCGTGGCCCATTCCCCGACGAAGATCTTGGGTCCGGTGCGCGGCGCGTTGTCATAGTGGTGGGTGAAGTCGAGCATCTCACCGACGGGCTTGTAGTAATGGTCATCGACCAGATCGGGTTGCGCGGCCGCGCTGGTTTCTTCCACGGGCATCGTGGCGATCAGCTTGTATTGCGGGTATTTCTTGCGAAGGGCTTTGGCAAACTGCGCGAAGCGCGCGTTGTAGGTGGGGGTTCCGCGCTCGAGGTTATCTTCATTGCCGATTTCGATGTAGTGCAGCGGAAAAGGCGCGGGATGACCATCCTTGGCTCTCTGCGCGCCCCACTTTGTCGAGGTATCGCCCGTCACATACTCCACCTCGTCGAGTGCGGACTGCACAAAGGGCTCGAGATCAGAGCCTGCGGCTACTTTTTCGCCCTGCAACGCGTAGCCCGCGTAGACGGCCAGGATTGGCTCGATGTGGAGCTGCTCGGTCCACTCCAGCATTTCGAGAAAACCCATGCCGTCGTCAGACCAGTAGCTCCATGGAGCCTGATGACCGGGACGATCGACCATGGGGCCGATGGTTTCCTTCCAGTTGTACCAATCGCGCAGATGGTCGCCTTCCAGGTAGTTGCCGCCCGGCAGACGCAGAAAGTTGGGATGCAGGCCGGCCATCTTTTCCATTAGATCGGGACGGAAGCCGTTGGGCTGATTTCCGTAGGTGGGAGGAAAGAGCGACACAAGCTGGAAGGAGATCTTGCCCGGATGCGCCACCAGCAGAACGAGGTGATTGGAAGGACCGGCGGGCGCGGCGCCCGTGGTTAAGGTGTAGTCATATTTGGACCATGGCCCGGAATGCAGGTCGACCGTTGCTTCCCCAAGCACCGCCCCTGTGGTGTCGCTCACCAGCTGCGCGCGCACGGGTCCGGCGGCATCGGCCTTTGCATAGAATGAGCCCTTGTATGCGGCGTGCGGCTTGACGCCCATACCCCAGTAGCCTGTATTGCTCACACCCGCTTCGTTGCCCGCAGAGGCGTTCGTGACGGTGAGCGAAAGGCTTCTTGCGAGAGCCTTGCTGGGGCCATCGTTTTTATCCAGCGCCAGAGATGCGCTCGCTTCCCCACGGCGTACCAGGTCCCAATGCTCGACGCCCGACCAGCTTGTGCGCATCGTGCGGTTCTGCACCATCTCGGCGTAGAGGCCGCCCTCAAATGCATGGTTGATCTCTTCGGTCATCATGCCGTAGAGCATCGGGCTCACGGGCGAGACGATCTCCTTGGGTGAGATCGTCAACTGGGCGGGCGCAGCCCTTTGCGCGAGAAGCGAAACCGGAAAGAACATGCTGCAGGACAAGAGCGCTGCCGTGACGATGGGCCTGCGGCCGCGGGGCGACCGGGTTGCGAATGGATGGAACACTGACATCTTCCTATCTCCTGTGGGCTGGCTCTGCCAAGTCGCTGGAAGGGTAAAAAGCCCTTCTGAAATCGCTTACACGGCTTCCCTGTGCGTTCACGGTTTGAAAATCTCCGGGTCAGCGGAATTGTAACGCAACGTCCCTGCCCCTGACTGCAGTTGGGCGTGTGCGCGGAAGCGGGTGCATTGGCGATGGCAGCGAACGCTCCTGTAGGCTGGTCTCGCACCGAACCCGTACGTCTTCGACAGGAGTCCACGCGCAATGAGCCTCACCGCCACCCATGAGATCTGGTTCATCACCGGCAGCCAGCACCTTTATGGTCCCGAAACTCTCGAGCAGGTCGCGACCAACTCGCGCACGATTGCCCAGTCCCTCGATGACGAAGCCAGCGTTCCGGTCCGCATTGTCTGGAAGCCTGTGGTGAAGACCGCGGATGAGATTCTTGCCGTGTGCCGCGAGGCGAACAACAGCGAGGCCTGCATCGGCCTGGTTCTGTGGATGCACACGTTTTCCCCGGCAAAGATGTGGATCCCGGGCCTGCAGGCGCTGCGCAAGCCGTTTCTCCATCTGCACACGCAATTCAATGACAAACTGCCGTACGCCACGATCGACATGGACTTTATGAACCTGAACCAGGCCGCGCACGGCGACCGCGAGTTTGGCTTCCTCACTGCGCGTTTCCGTCTTGCGCGCAAGGTCGTGGTGGGCTACTGGAAGGACCCTGAGACGGTGGGGGAGATTGCCGGTTGGACACGCGCCGCGCTGGGATGGAACGAGTCGCAACACCTGAAGGTTGCGCGCTTCGGTGACAACATGCGCAACGTTGCGGTCACCGAAGGCGATAAGGTGGAAGCCCAGCGCGTCTTTGGCTACCAGGTGAACGGCTACGGCATTGGCGACCTGACGGATCGCATGAAGCAGTTCAGCGATGCCGAGGTGCATACGCTCGTTCAGGAGTACCGCGAGCAGTACAGCATTGCCGCGGCGCACGACCGCGCGGATTCGCTGCAGGTTGCGGCGCGCATCGAACTCGGTCTGCGCGCTTTCCTGACGGAGGGCGGTTTCGGCGCCTTTACCGACACGTTTGAAGACCTGCACGGCATGGGCCAGCTGCCGGGCATCGCGACCCAGCGGTTGATGGCCTCAGGCTTCGGCTTTGGCGGTGAGGGCGACTGGAAGACCGCGGCGCTGGTGCGCATTATGAAGGTGATGGCGGGGGGCCTTCCCGGCGGCACGAGCTTCATGGAGGACTACACCTACGACCTTGCCGGGCGCCGTGACAGCAAGGTTCTGGGATCGCACATGCTGGAGATCTGCCCCAGCATCGCCGTTCTCAGCGAGAAGCCGTCGCTTGAGGTGCATCCGCTCGGCATTGGCGGCAAGGCAGACCCTGTACGCCTGGTGTTTACCTCGCCGAGCGGGCCGGCGGTGGTTGCATCCATCGTGGATATGGGCAGCCGCTTCCGCATGATCGTCAATGAAATCGACGTGATTACGCCGGAACAAGACTTTCCGAAGCTGCCGGTAGCCCGTACGGTCTGGCTACCGAAGCCCGACCTGAAGGTGGCTGCCGCGGCGTGGATTTATGCGGGCGGAGCGCACCATACCGGCTTCTCGCAGGCCCTGACGACCGAGCACCTGCGCGATTTTGCGGAGATGGCCGGTATCGAGTTCATCACCATCGACGCCGAGACGCGTATTCCGCAGTTCCGGCGCGAGTTGCTCTGGAATGATGCGGCATACCACGCGCTTCCGCGTAGCCGCTGATCCGAGGCGGCTACGTTCGGGAGCACACCCCGAGCTTTGGGGGATGCCTTTCGTCCGCGGCAGGAGGAAGGGGCGGGCTCAACTGACGAGCCTGTCCCTACCGTGCCGTCGATTGCAGAAATCTTTGTTCGGAAGATTCGAATGCGGAGACCACGGCGAGTTGTGGAACGGGTCCGGCCGGGGTAGCCGGTGCGCCTCGCCGTCCGAAGGGCGATTGCGTTTCAACAGCGACGGGGGGAAGGAAACGAAAGCCGATGCGCGGAACGGTCTCGATGTACACCGGATCGCGTGAGTTGTCCTCGAGCGCGAGACGGAGTCTTCGCAGAGCACTGTTCAGGCTTTGGTCGAAGTCAACAAAGGTCGTGGTTCCCCAGAGCCGCAGGCGCAGTTCGTCGCGCGTAACGATCTGGCCGGGGGTCTCGACCAGCGCGAGAAGGACCTGGAAGGGCTGCTCCTGGATCGACAGGCGGGTGCCATCCTTTAAGAGCGCGTGGGCGCCTGCGTCGACAACGAAATGGTGAAACTGATAGACAGCCTGACCCATAACCTACCTCGTGCGGAATCTTTATGTGTGGAACGGAAGTCAGCCCGGTGAGACGAAGCCAGGGAACGGAAAAACCCTGTTGCGATTCGCTGTTCCATTGTGAACGACAATCGTCCGCCTAGTGTCGGCGATGAGCGACAACACGCTGTGCCGGCGATGGCTTACTCGGTGCAGGTGGGGAATGTCCTCATCTGATGGCCGCTGGAAGGCTTCGCATGACCAGAATTTTCTGGCGCGGTGATTGGCTCGAAAGGAATTCCGGGGGAAACGCAACTTCCGGAAGCGCCCGGGTGTCTACCGTGGAGTGCCGCCGCGGCTCGTGGCGTCTCCCTGCCAGTGCACGCGTGGGCGTGACACGAAAGAGTTTTCGGGTCCCTGTATGTGTTGTGGATGTACGCTCCCGGTCTGCAACTCTGCTGGGCAGAGCGACGTCTTCCCAAATGAACGGCTGATGACGATACCAAAAGGACCCCTGATGCTTCCCAAGTTGATGTACTGGTCGCTGACGCTTCTTCTGCTTCTTTCCCTGGGCATTACGTTTGAACTGCCTGCGCGCGCGTACACTGACCCGGGTTCCGCTTTGTTGCTGTTTCAGAGTCTTGGCGCCGTGGCCTCCGGCGTTCTTTTCTACTTTCGCCGCCATGTGAAACGTCTTTTCACTCGCAACGGACAGTCCAAGCCCGTGGCCGCTCCCCCCGTCATGTCGCGCGTGGACTCGTAAGCGTTACGATCGCATGGCTTCCGGCTGGTCTCCTTCCTCGACAGGCTCCTTCCATAACGGGCGAACGTTTCGCGACCCGTCCGGCTGGGTTGAAGTTCAGCCGAACGCCGTGTACCGGTTTCTCTACCCGGAGGCGCAGGCAGACCTGCTTGCCTTTCTGCACTCTTCCCTGGGTGCCGGGCTCCTTCGCTCCGGCAAGCTCATCGGCACGGAAGTGTTACCAGCGGCGGCGACCGAGCAGCGATCGCTCCTTCCTCCTGATCTCCAGGATGCCGGCTTGCTCGTGCTGCAGCATCCGCGCGTTCCGTTCATTTCCTACCCCTGGGAGTGGTGCCCGGCACAGTGGAATGCTGCGGCCCA
>CAZZWG010000027.1:9884-24188 GCA_964657685.1 Verrucomicrobia bacterium Tous-C9LFEB
CAGCATATTCTTCAGCAGACCACCGCGAAGCTGGGCAAGCAGATGCGCCGCGCCATGCCCGGGGCACGCGACAGCACATGGACAGCGTATGCCGGCACCGCCACGCACTACAGCGAAGCCGATCATGCCGCCAAACGAGCTTTTGTGGCGCAGGCGCTGCAGATCGCGGGTCCGCGGTATGCGTTGGATGTGGGCGCGAATGCCGGCGTTTATTCGGAGCTGGCGGTCGATGCCGGCGCCTCGCAGGTAGTCGCCATCGATACCGACCTGCAGACTCTCGACCGGCTCTACCATCGCCTCGAAAATAGCGGCAAGCCCATTCTTCCGCTGGTGGTCGACCTGGCGAACCCTACCCCGGGCGCGGGCTGGCTTAACAGCGAAAGCGCGTCCTTTCTCAAGCGGGCCACCGGCCATTTTGATACCGTGATCATGCTGGCCGTTCTTCATCATCTTCTGCTGCACGACCACATCCCGATGCCCGCCATTGCCGCGCTTGCCTCCGATCTCACGACCCGTACCCTGATTCTGGAATGGGTGCCCCCGCGCGACCCGATGTTCCGGGAGCTTGTGCGGGGGCGCGATGACGTCTTCGCGTCCATCACGGAAGCCGCCTTCCGCCACGTCTTCGGCGCACGCTTCCGCACGGTTGCCGAGCACGCCCTGGACAATGGCCGCATCCTGTTCCACCTGGAGAAACACCCTGGCGGCAGCACGAGCCTGTGAAGGGCCGTTTCAGCGCGGCCGTGGTTGCCTTTGCGCTGGCGAATCTCTACCTCCTTTCGCTCACCGGCCCGCTTGTTTCCCCGCAACACGAGCTGGTGTTTCACCTTCCCGGATCCGCGGAAACCTTCTTTGTTCCGGCGATTCTGGACGTTCTGCTCGTCTTTACCGTGCTTACCGGCGCGCTGCTTCTGGCTCGCCGCTCACCCCGGGGCCAGTTGTTTTTGTGGTCCGCATTGTTGCTCTCGCTTCCGTCCGGCCTGATCACGACGATCTATGGTTTTGAGAACACCACTGTCCCCCTTTGGCTCGGCTGGCCCGTCGCCGTGCTTGCCCTGGTTGCGTTTGCTGCCGTCAATCTTCGCCCTAAATTGTCGCTTCCACGCTTTCGCCGGGCCAGGCCTCGCATAGAGCTGTTCCTCTTTTTTCTGGCGCTGCCGGAGCTTCTGCTCTTCCTGCAACTGGTCTGGTACGGCACCCAGGCCCGTAATCTCAATCCGCCCTTTAAGCCCGCGCCGATGCCTCAGGATGCCGGCCGGGCATCCGCCTCGCCACGCATTCTATGGATCATTCTCGATGAGCTCTCCTTCGATCAGGTGTACGGGCACCGGTATCCGGGCCTGGCGCTCCCGAACTTTGACCGGCTTGCGGCCCAGGCTACCGTCTTCACCGACGCCGTGCCCACGGCCGAGTACACCCGGCGGGCACTCCCTTCCATGCTCACCGGCCTTCCGCTCCGGCGCACCCAGCCTTCCGCGGATGGACGCAGGCTCTACCTGTACGACAGCACTACGGGGAAGCGAACCCTGTTTGATCCCCGGAACACCGTCTTTGCCGATGCCCAGCGGGCCGGTCTGCAGACTGCTATCGCTGGCTGGTATGAGCCCTACTGCCGCCTGCTGCCGGGCGTTCTCAACCGCTGCTTCTGGACCTACTCCGATGAACTGCCGGCGGGTCTCAGCGACAATGGAACGACGTTACAGCACACGGTGGAGCCCTTCATTCACTTCCTCCGCCTGAGCTTTCGCCCGGCGGGCATCGGTGCCGTGATGCCGACGCACGGGGCGCTGGACGTTCGCCGCCATCGTGCCGACTACGTCTCCCTTCTTGCCGCCTCCGATGATCTGCTGACGTCCGCCCAATCCGGCCTGGTGCTGATTCATATGCCCATTCCGCACCCATGGGGCTTCTACGATCGCAAGACTGGGGAGTTTCCGGACCATCGGACTTCGTATCTCGATAACCTCGCCCTTGCCGATGTTTACCTCGGCAGAATTCGCATGCAACTTGAGGCCAGGGGGCTGTGGGAATCGACAAATGTACTGGTGATGGGCGACCACTCCTGGCGGACTGCGGACGTGTGGGCTACTTCCGCCCATTGGAGCGCCGAAGAACAGGCCGCCAGTCACCACGGCGTCTATGACCCTCGCCCCGGTTACATCCTCAAGCTGGCCAACGAGCAAAGTCCGGCCCGGATCGACGACCGCTTTGACGCCGTCCGCACCCGGTCTCTTCTGGGGCAACTAATGCGCGGGAGCATCACGAGCCCAGAGCAACTCCGGCGCTGGGTGAAGGAGCCAACAGGGCCTCCGCCACAGACCGCGCGGAGTCCCCTTTCCTTGGCACCTTCGCTTTCGCCAGTCCGGTAGATTCCCGCACCAGCAGGGTCATGGGGAAGACAACTTGCGCGGGCTGGGGCTCGGACGGCCTCTGGATCCTGGCGAAGAGTTGCTCGGCGGCGGCGGCGCCCATGTCTTCCAGCGGCTGGGCCGAGGTCGACAAGCGCGGCGAGAGGTACGCGGCCGTACTGATGTCATCGATGCCCAGCACCGAGATGTCCTGCGGGCAGCGCAGGCCATGATCCTCGATGGCGCGAACCGCCCCGATCGCAGAGATGTCATTGAAGGCAAAGATGGCGGTGAAGTCCCGCGGCCGCCGGAGGACTTCCAGGACGGCACGATACGGGATCTCCGGTGTGAGCTGGTTGGTTTCCAGATCCAGCGTCAACTCCGGACCGACCGGCAGGCCCAGGCTCTTCGCCGCCGCCATCATCGCGCCATACCGGTCATTGGCATCGCGTGACCACTCTGACCCGCACATCAGCAGAATGCGCCGGTGGCCCAGTTGCGCCAGATGCTCCATCGCGCGGTACATGCCCTCGCGCTGATCCACCAGAACGCTGGTGACACCCTCGACGGGGCAGGCGTCCGAGATGCTGACCGCGGGCACGTTGGGGTGCTCGTAAATTTTCGTGTTGACGAAGATCAGGCCATCGACGCCCCGCTGCACCAGGGCATTGGGGTATTCACGCATCAGGTCTTCGCGGCCCAGATGACTGGTCGTGAAATAAAGGTAGCCCTTCTCCAGCATCACACGCTCGATGCCACGCATGACGCGGGTGAAGTAGCCGTCGCTGGACTCCGGGGCGATCACGCCGATGGTGCGGGTCTCCCGTTTGCTCAGGGCCCGCGCCACCAGGTTCGGGCGGTAGTTGAAGAGCTTGGCCGCGGCGGCCACGCGCGTACGCGTCTCCTCCGAAAGCGACTTCGCCAGGGGGACGTTGTTGACCACCATGGAGACAGTGGCCGGTGAGAGATTCAGATACGCTGCTATCTCTTTCAAGCCCGCAGGCTTGGTCCGTCCACCCGGCGGAAAGGCGGCCTGCTTGACCGGTTCGTTCGCATCCATAAAGTTTCCAGGTTGTCCTCGCGGCGTATTGTTGCAGAGCCGCAGCGATATAGGCAAAGAAGAGTCTCTTATGCAGGCGGAATGATCCATTCATGCCTGCTATCCGTAACACGACGCCGCGTCCCGATGTATCCTCTCGTGACTCGATGTGATTGGCTGTAGAGGATGTTTAGCGCCCTGGTCACAACGGACAATCATTAACCTCCGGAGGTCCCCTTGCTTCACCGTTATGGAATTGCTTGCCTCTACCTGTTGCTTTTCGCCTGCGTTCCCGTTCCGCGGGGGCTCGGCCAAGCCGCGAGCCCAAGCGCCCTGGCCTTTCAGCGGGCCACGCATCTCCGGCGCGGCATCAACACCAGCAATTGGTTTGCTCAGGCTCCGGGCCACTACAACATCGAGCGCCTGCGCAGCTACACCACAAAAGACGACTTCGCCCTGATGCACCGGCTCGGCTTTGACCACATTCGGCTCAGCATCGACGCGGATCCGCTCCTGCCCTGGCTCTACCATCGGCCTGAGGGCGATGCCTTTGTGGCCGAGATGGATCGTGTCATCCAGGAGGCCAACGCCCAGCAGCTCGCCGTCATCGTCGACATCCATCCGGAAACCAAATACAAGCAGGCGCTTTTCCAGGGCTCGGAAGGCGTTGGGCGCTTCACGGCACTCTGGTCCAGCCTGGCTAAACATCTCAGCACCACCGACCCCACCCTGGTGTTCTTCGAAATCATGAACGAGCCCGAGCAGACCGACGCGTTCCGCTGGTTTGGCATCGAGGCCCAGGTCGATGCGGCCATTCGCAGCGTCGCCCCCAACCACACAGTCATCGCTACCGGCGCACACTGGTCCGGGCTTGGGGATCTGCTGGAAACAGAGCCCCTCGCGGACACGAACGTCATCTACACCTTCCACGACTACGAGCCGTTTCCCTTCAGCCATCAAGGCGCTACCTGGACGGACGCTCGCGTCATTCCGCTCCGTAATGTGCCGTATCCCTCTACGCCCGAGAACGTCGTGCCCAACGAAGCGCAGGAGCCTGATGCGCGTGGCAAGTTCTTCGTTGAGCAATACGGCCTTGACCGCTGGGGTCTCGAGCGGGTTGAACGCACCCTCGGGTTTGCCGCCGAATGGAGCAAGGAACATCACGTGCCGGTCTACTGCGGAGAGTTCGGCGTCCACCGTCCCTATGCCGATCCGAAAGCGCGTGCTGCCTGGGTGCATGACATGCGCGTGACGCTGGAGAAATACAACATCGGCTGGAACATGTGGGACTACCAGGACACCTTTGGCCTGGTGACAAAGGAGAATGGCAAAACGACGGCGGACCCTTTGCTGGTCGAGGCTCTCGGCCTTCATTCCGGACAGTAAACGGCGGCTAAACGAGAGGGCAGGGCATCTGCTCGGCCCTCGGCCCTCCCTCGGCCGTTCGCTCTCCGTCCGCCTCGATCAGGCCCGCACAGCCCAGTCGCTGACAGCCTCACCGCGCAGCTTGGCGTCCCGTGAGTGCCGCCCGTACTGTTTGACCAACTCTGTGACGCGCAGCACGGCCTCGACCGGCGTTCCCGGCACAATGCCGTGGCCCAGGTTGAAGATGTGGCCCGGCCGCGCGTTCGCCTGTGCCAGGATCTCCCGCACCCGTGCTTCGATCACCTCGTCCGGCGCAAACAACGTGATGGGATCCAGGTTGCCCTGCACCGCGATGTTGGGTCCCACCGAGCGCCATCCATGGTCCAGAGGCGTCCGCCAATCCAGCCCGAGGACGTCTGCCCCGGTCTCACGCATGAGCGGCAGCAGCGTGGCTGTATCGACGCCAAACAGGATCACCGGGACGCCGAGCGCCTGGACGCGCCGCACCAGTTCCGTTGTCGGCCCGAGCACGTAGTCGCGGTAGTCGCTCGGGGAGAGCGCCCCGGCCCAGGAGTCGAAGATCTGGATGACGTCCGCTCCAGCCTCCACCTGCTGCGCCGCATATTCGGTCAGCACGGGTAAGAGCTTGGCCATCAGCAGGGGCCAGGTTTTTGCCTCGGCGCGCGGCGCACGCAATGTTCGATCCCGGCCGGCAAGTACGTTCGCGTCCGGAAGAAGCGACGCGTACATCAGCCGCTTGGTTTCTACATAGTTCCGCGAGGATCCGCCCTCGATCATGTAGCTGGCCAGCGTAAACGGCGCCCCGATGAACCCGATGATGCCGAGCTGGTCGCCGGCGGGATCGCTGTCGGGACCCTCCGGCGCGCGCGGGCGGGTGAAATGCCGGACCACGCGGCCGATGGCCTCCGCCACATAGCCGAGCTCGCCTGCGCGGTCTGTCCGCAGCGCCTCTACCTGCGCCAGGCTGCGCACCGGCGTCCGTACCACCGGCCCTTCACCGTTCACGAATTCGAAGTCAAGTCCCATGGGCGTAAAGGGCAGCAGCAGATCGGCAAAGATGATGGCGGCATCCACGCCCAGCCGCTCGGCCGCCGTGATCGTCACCTCGGCGGCAATGTCCGGGGTGCGGCAAATTTCGAGCAGGGAATGATGTTTCCGGACGGCCATGTACTCCGGCATGTAGCGCCCAGCCTGGCGCAGAAACCACACCGGCGTCCGGTCAACAGGTTGGCGCAGACACGCGCGGACGAAGCGGCTGGGGGCAGGCGAAGCGGCGGGATCAGTCACATTCTTAAGGATACCGCCGCACCGTCTGTGCCCTTTCCTCTACATAGGCCGGCGAGCGCCTACGTCCACCGGGGCATGGTCATCGGAGCGCGAATCGTGCAAGCTGAGAGAGCCTTCACAGATCGGCAGCGGCTAGGGTGCGTTTTGGGCGCAAGCGAAACGAATTCTCGCAGTAGACGTGCGAGGAAACGCCCCAGGTAGTAACCCCGGGGCGTTCACTTAGTCTGTGAAAGGTGGTGATGCGTGCCCAGCGTTGCAAACTGCGTCTTCGATGCTCGATTGAGGTACCCACCAAAGTTGTACTGGTCCTCATACCGAGTGTTGTGGCGCTGGTGATCGAGCTACTTCGGTCGATTGCTCAACGTTAACCTCTCACCGTGTCCGTCTGGTAGCCGCCAGGCGGACGCGCTTTACCCTTTATACGACCCCAACCAACTTCCCACAACACACTTTTTGGTAATCACCACTACCGCCCAAGGTCACGTTGCGACACGTGCGGACGAAAGGGGATCGTGTACACCACCCCCACCGTCCCGAGCGTGGGGTTGTAGATAAAGCTTCCCGTATTCCAGTGCTGGCCCTGGACATCCAGCTTCAGCGCAAAATTGCGAGTCACGCCGACATCCACGCCGCCGCCGTAGCTGTATACCGTCGAATTATCCTGCGGGTAGCCGATGTTGTATGGGAAGAAGATGGTTCCCGGACCGACGAGGAAGTCCGCATAGGGCTTGATGGCCCGGAAGGGCACTGCAGCCCGCAGCCCGAACAGATAAGTGTGTTCTTTCACGTAGCTACCGGAGACAAAATTGCCGCGAAACTCCAGTGAAGGCTGCACCGGGATGCGGAAGTAGCGGGTGAAGTCGACACCGAACAGGCCGCCGGCCACGTGGTCCGGGCCGTAGTCAGGGTTGGCATAGGTGAAGCCGCCAAAAGCGGCGATGTCGGCCGTCTTGCCCGCCGTTTGCACTGCCTGCGCTTCGGCGCGTAGAAGGCAGCTTAAGCCGGCAGCCAAGCAGACGAAGGAGAGCGGCAAGCACTTCAGGGAAAGCAGTTTCCAGGTCATCGGTTCGAAGGTTTCCTGCCTTCGTAGGATGCACGAAGTCTCCGCCAAACGCGGAGCCGCTCGCTCAGCTTTCGTCACCCATGCAGGTCACGTTCGTGTGGTTACCCTCCATCTCCGGCTACACTGGAAGACAGCGCTCCTCGCGAAATCCGGCCTCGTGTTTGAGCCTACGCCGCGCCGCGCCAACGTCACTACGAGAGTCGAATTGCCAACCTTCATGCCAAACTATCTGGAGCTTCCCGTCGGGCCGCGCGCCCCGGAGCTGGTCAACGCGGTTATTGAGATCCCCCTGGAGTGCAAATCCAAGTTCGAGTACGACAAGGAACTCCACGTCTTTCGCCTCGACCGCAATCTCTACTCGCCTGTTCACTACCCCGGCGACTATGGCTTCATCCCCTCCACTCTGGGCGACGACGGCGATCCCCTGGACGTCCTGGTGCTGGTCGACAACCCCAGCTTCACCGGCTGCGTCATGGAGGTTCGCCCCATCGGCGCGCTTGAAATGACAGACCAGGGTCAGGGCGACGAAAAGATCCTATGCGTCGGCTCCGGCAATCCACGCTTCAACGACGTTGCCAACTACAGCCAGATCTACCCGCACATCCTTAAAGAGATCACGCACTTCTTCTCCATCTACAAGAATCTTGAGAAGAAGCGCGTCGAGGTTCATGGATGGCGCGATGCCGCGCACGCCCGCGAACTCGTCGTCAAAGCGCAGAAGGCATTCCAGGCCAAGCAGGCCGAAAAAGAGCCGGTCGCGGCAGGGAACTAACCGCGGCACCCTGATCTTCATAGCCCGGCGCCCCACGCCTTCGCATAGCGAAAGCGTGGGGTGAACCCCTGGGCGAGTTCAATAGGCTATTCCGTTTGGGCTCAAAGCCTTCGCCACATCGTTAGCCCCGCATACACGACAACGCCGCTCACTCCGACCAGGGCCGCAAAGCCCAGTGCCGGCAGAGGTCCCACGCGCTCACCCCGGGCGGCCCACAGTGCAAAGCCGATCATGCCTGCCGGCCCTACGCCCGTCAGCACCGCGGCAGCCATCCCGCCCGGCACGCGAAAGGGCCGGTCCAGGGCAGGCTCCCGCCGCCGCAGCACCACCAGCGCCACAAATTCCAGCAGCAGTGCCGCTCCATACAGCACCAGGTCAATGGAGATCAGCCGTTCAAAGCTCAGCCGCAGCGCCAGAGCCCACAACAGGGCGCATCCCACCAGCGCTACCCACGGCACCCCATGCTTGTTTTCCGCCGCCACAAACCGCGGCAGCAACCTGGGCTCGTCAGCCCTGTCCAAAGCCATGGCGAACGGTACCCGCGCGTAGCTCATCATCAGCGGATTGAACATGCCCACGCCGTTGATCATGCCGCCGGCTACCACGGCCAGCGCCAGCGCGGGTCCCAGCAGAAAGTGCGCCGCATCCGTCCAGGCCCCGGTAGAAAACTGACCAGGCGCCAGCCCCGCCAGGCCCACTGCCAGCAGCGGCAGAATGTACGTCAGCATGACCAGGCCGATCGCTCCAAGCACCGCCCGTGGATAGTTGCGCTGCGGCGCTTCGACCTCCTGCGCTACGGTCGATGCGTTGTCCCAGCCCATGTAGTTCCACATCGCCACGCTGACGGCCCCCGCCAGATCGCGCCCGGCGACCGGCGCCGTCAGCGCTCCCACGCCGTGGCCGTGCCACCGCCAAAGCGCCACCGCCGTGATGACCGCGAACGGCGCAAGGAGCACTACAAACAACACCGCCGACCCATCCCCGACAGAACTCGCTCCGCGTAGATTCCAAAGCAGACAAGCGAGCACGACCGCCAGCGCCCACGCCGTTCCCCGGCCGCCTGCTGTCCACGCCGGCGCAAAACGCCCCAGGTAGAGCACGAACGTCACCGGGTAGATGGCCATATCAAAGACGCTGGCCGCCATGGACAGCCAAGCCTCCTGGAAGGCCCAGAAGCGTCCCAGCGCCCGATACACCCAGACATAGTAGCCGCCCTCGGCCGGGATCGCGCTCGCCAGCTCCCCGATCATCAAGCCTGTCGGCAGACTCCACACCAGCGGCACCAGCAAAAGGATGACCAGCGCCCACGCGTAGCCCGCTTTGCCAATCACATCCTCCAGCCCATACGGCCCGCCGGAGACCATGAAGTACGTCGCCGCGATGAGCGGAACAAGGCGCATCTTGCGCGAGTTCTGTTTGATCGAGGTGCCCTCCAGGGCAGGGAATAGGAAGCCGCGAGCTAGAGTGAAACACGGCTTGCCGCGGAAGGCCAAAATATTTCCGAGCGCCGGACCGCCTCTTCCGTCTTCACCGTAGAAGGCCCCCTTGCTCGAGGAACTCAGTTTGCCGCTGCCGCAGTTCACCGAAGCCACCGCGACCCAGGTGGACCTGCCGGCGCTTGTTCAAACCCATGCCACCACCCTCTTCCGTGTCGCCCATTCGCTGCTCCGCAATCGCGCCGAAGCCGAAGACGCCGTACAGGACACCTTTCTGCGCGTGCTCCAGCACCAGCGCGATCTCCCCGCCATTCGTGACCTCCGCCCCTGGCTCATCCGCATCACGTGGAATCTTGCGATGGACCGCTGCAGAGCCCGCCGCCGCACCCAGCCCGAGCAGGCCGACGACCTCTTCCTGCAAACCCTCACCGCGCCCAATACCCCGGCAGATCAGGCCTTGCAGGAGGCTCAGCAAACGGAGCGCGTCCTCCACGCCATCGACCGCCTCCCCCCACTCGAGCGCCAGGCGCTGTTGCTTGCCGCGCTCGATGAGCTCTCCACGCCGGAGATCGCTCAGATCATGAACAAGTCCGAATCCGCCATCCGCGCCCTCCTGCACCGCGCTCGCACCCACCTCCGCGAGCGCCTGGGGGACAGACGCGGGAAAGGAGGGAAGCGATGAACTCCCCTACCCCGAACCCCCACACGCCAGACCTCATCGACGATCTCGACAAGCAGATTGACCGGACCTTGAGCGGATTGAGCAAAACCGAGCCCGGCTCCGGCTTCAACGACCGCCTTCTCCGCGCCATCGAACAACGCAGGATCGATGGTGTGCTTCCGTCCAAGGCGCGGCTGAGCGGAAGGCCTTCTCTCCTCGGCGGTTGGCGTCGCTACGGTTTCGCGGCTGCCGCACTCGCCGCCTGCACTTTCATTCCGCTCATCTCACACCGTTTGCAACCGCCGAACTCAGCACTGGGGCCGAAGCCCAACATGCAGGCCAGCGAAACATTGACGACAGAGGCCGCTCCACCTTCGAACGGTTCCGCCGCGAATCCTCGTAACTCCCTGCCGGCACTCCCCTCCCCGCCTGCAGTGGAGTCGCTCTCGCACCCGCCCTCGGTGGTCCTTTCCAGTCATTCACCGGCATCCCTGACGTTAGCCACAGCCTCTCTGCAGATCTCCCTCACCGCGCCAACGGACCTCGACCAGCAGGCCCTCGAGGACCTCCATGCGCCCAGTCATCCCGCCCCGCCTGTCCCTCTCACCACGCAGGAACGCCTCACTCGCCTGATGTTGCGTCGGGGAGAAAGGCAGGATCTCGCGCAACTCGACTCTTCCCGGGCGCTGTCCTTCGCTCAGCAGGAGCGAGCGTCGTTCCAAAACTTCTTTGAGCCGCCACTCCCCCCGGAGCTTGCAATAGCTGTCAAGGTTCTCTCTTCCGATCCGACAGCGGCAACCCCTTCGCCTTCTACCGGAGGAGCTGTTGCTCCTCCACAGCCTGCCTCGCCCATCTCTACAAAAGGAAACCCGGAATGAAGCTGTTCACGCAAGGATCTCTCCTCAACCTCTCGCTACTCACCCCCTTTTTCGCCATCGCACTCGGTGTTCCCGCACGTTCCCTCGCGCAATCCAAGCCTGACGACTTCTATGCGGAGAGTACGTTCAAGGTCTTTCATCTCGCCAACGTGAGTCAGGATAAAGATGCCGATGCCATCCTTGTCGCCATCCGCAACATGGTCAATCCTCGCGACAAGATCTACCTTCTAACCACCACGAACGACATCGTTGTGGCAGCTCCCCCGGAGGAACAAACGCGGATAGGGCAGCTGGTCGCCGAACTGGACCGGCCAAAGCATGCCTATCGTCTGACCTACACCCTCGCCGAGTCGGACAATGGCAAGCGGGTTGGCGTGCAACACTTCTCGATGGTCGTGCTACTCAGCCAACGGGTTCAATTGAAACAGGGCGATAAGATTCCCGTTGTTACCGGCAGCTTCAACACCGACCAGAAGGCCGAGCAAACGCAATTCACTTACCTCGATGTGGGTCTGAATCTCGATTCCACGATCGACCAGTTTGCCGGCGGCCTGCGTCTGCGCAGCATTGTGGAGCAATCCTCCATCGCAGCCGAACATGGGGTTGGCGTCCTCGCTGATGAACCTATCGTTCGCCAGTCAAAGCTCGAAGCTACCTCTGTAATCATCCCCGGCAAACCGCTCATCCTCGGCGGCATCGACATCGTCGGCAGCACCCGCCACCTTGACGTGGAAGTCGTCGCCGAACCCCTTCCTTAATCGCAAGAGACTTGCGTGTTATTTCGAGCTTCTACGTAGAATCGAAATAGCTCAAAGCCGCGGATTTCTATGCGATCAATGGAAGTCTGGACCTAAAGTCCCTCAATCGAAGACTTTGCAAACGAACCGGGGGAGGAGGTCCCTGCAGCCGTACCATAGAAGCTATGACCGGCATTCCCCGCTCCGCCATCCTCCTTCTTGCGCACGGCACCCCTGACCGTCTCGGCGAGATGGCCGAGTACCTCCATAAGGTCACCGGCGGCCGCCCCATGCCGGACCACGTCGTTCACGAGCTCCAGGAGCGCTACGCCGAGATTGGTCTCCGCGACGAGCCGCTGCCGGAAGGCCCGCCCCTCACCCGCTGGACCTTGCTCCAGGGCCGTCTGCTGGCCGAAGCGCTCGGCCTGCCGGTGTACGTCGGCATGCGCAACTGGCATCCCTACATCGCCGACGTTGTTGCCGAGATGAAGGCCGACGGCATCACCCACGCCCAGGTCCTTTGCCTCGCCCCGCAGAACAGCCGCACCTCCACCGGCCTCTACCATCGCGCCCTCGAAGCGGCCCTCCGCGACACCCCCGGGGAGTCCTTCACCTACACTTTCCTCGCTGGCTGGGCTGACGAACCCCTGCTTGCCCAGGCCTTCGCCGACCGCCTCTGGCCCGCCTGGGCGGAGGCCTGCGCCAAAGCTGGCCGCCGTGTGCCGGTCCTGTTCACGGCCCACTCCGTCCCCTGCCGGACGATCCGGGCCACCAGCGCGGAGGAGGCTGCCCGCGGCTCCGCTCTCCGTCCCGGCGCGCCTGTTCCCGCCGAGGGCATCCAGAACTACGGCACCGCCAGGGCAGGGGACCCGTACCCCGTGGAGTGCAAGGGCACCGCCGCCGCTATCGCCAAATGCCTCGCCGTCGTGGGGATGACGGAGGCCGACTGGGTGTTCGCGTTCCAGAGCCAGGGCATCGCCGGCGCCCCGTGGCTCGGGCCCTCCGTCGAAGACACCTTCAAAGCACTCGCTGCCGCCGGCCATACTGCCGTTGTCATGCAGCCGGTCGGCTTCCTCTGCGATCACGTCGAGATCCTCTACGACATCGACATCAACTTTCGCGATACCGGCCGTGAGCTTGGCCTCGAGGTCACCCGCGCCGGCAGCCTGAACGACTCGCCGATCCTGATCCGTGCCGTCGAACACGTCCTCGCCACCCGTATCGCTGAAGACACACCGGCCGCGCCCGCTACCTGGGCCATCCCCGCAGAGATCCGCACCGAACCGCTCCCTGAACCGGCCGCGGAACTCACCACCGCCTGATGGCCCGGATCGCTATCCTGGGGGGAGGCATCGCGGGTCTGGCGGCCGCTTATGAGCTGGAGAAGCAACGCCTCGCCGGCAAACCCGTCGATTGGCACCTCTTCGAGGCTTCGAACCGCTTTGGCGGCACCATCGCCACCACGCGCCTGCACACTCCCGACGGGGAATACATTCTGGAGGATGGCCCGGACGGCTGGGTTACTGAAAAGCCGTGGGCACGCCAGCTCGCGGAAGAGCTCGGCCTCGGCGACCAGGTCATCCCGTGCAACGAGTCCGCGAAACGCACCTACATCCGCCTCGATGGCCAGCTTCTCCCCACCCCCGACCGCATGCGGCTGATGGTTCCCGAGGACGTGGGCGCCCTCGACGACTCACCCCTCTTCTCCGAGGCGGCCAAACTCGCCTACGCCAACGAACTGCGCCGTGCCGCCGAACTGCGCCAGACCGTCCCTTCGGAAGACGAATCCGTGGCCAGCTTCGTTCGCCGCCATTTTGGTGAGGAAGTTCTCGCCAAAGTCGCCGGTCCGCTGCTTGCCGGCGTCTTCGGCGGCGATGTGGAACGGCTTAGCGTGCGCGCCGTGATGCCCGCCTTCGTCGAAATGCAGAACGAATGCGGCAGCCTCATCGCGGCTTTGCAAAAGCGCGCCCGTGCCCGCGGTCCCAGGCCCCCGCAACCCACCTTCACCAGCCTCCGCCACGGTATGGCGACGCTCACGGAAGCTCTCCTCGCTTACCTTCCGGCAGACCGGCTCCACGCAGACACTCGCGCGACGACCCTCGGCCGCGCTCAGAATGAATGGATGGTCCGCTTCAGCGGCACCGCTTCCAACAGCTGCGCGATCGGTTTCGTCCCCTACGACGGCCTCCTGCTCGCCACGCCGATCGACGCCGCCCGCCACCTCCTCACCCCGGTCGACAGCGCCGCCGCCGCTCTACTCCCCACCCAGGCCAGCTCCGCCGTCCTGGCCACTTTCTGCTGGCCTGCCGAACTCGCCCGCGCATTCACCGTTCCACCGGGGTTCGGGTTCCTCGTTCCTCCAGGCACCCAGGAGACCCCCCAACTGCTGGCCGCCACCTTCGCCGACCAGAAATACCCTGGCCGCGCCCCGGAAGGCAGCAAGGTCCTTCGCGCTTTTTTCGGCAGCACCGGCGCGGCGCGGCTTGCGGCTGCCTCTGACGCCGAGGTCGCCCGCCACGCTCTGGCCGAACTCCGCTCCATCCTTGGGCCCCTCCCGGAGCCGGACCCCACCCTGATTTCCGTCCGCCGCTGGCCGCGCAGCCTGCCCCAGTACGAGGTCGGCCACCTGGATCGCATGGTCGAGCTCCATGAACGCATCCAAGCACTCGGCAGCCTTGCCTTACTTGGCAACGGATA
>CAZZWG010000028.1:0-23859 GCA_964657685.1 Verrucomicrobia bacterium Tous-C9LFEB
TGGACGATGCGCTGGCGATCCGGCGTGCGGCGCGGGAGCATCACGTGCATGTGCTGGTGAACTACGAGACGACCTGGTACGCGAGCAATGCGGAGGCGCTGCGGGCGGTGCGCGCGGGGGAGTTGGGCACGGTTCGGAAGGTGGTTGTGCATGATGGGCACCAGGGACCGAAGGAGATTGGCGTGGGTCCGGAGTGGCTGCCGTGGTTGACGGATCCTAAACAGGATGGGGCGGGGGCGCTGTTTGACTTTGGGTGCTATGGCGCAGACTTAATGACCGTGATGCGCAATGGAGAGGCGCCGGTGAGCGTAACTGCCGTGATGCAGACGGATAAGCCGGACATCTACCCGCATGTGGACGACGATGCGACGGTGATCCTGCGGTACACGGGGGCGCAGGCGGTGTTGATGCCGTCGTGGGACTGGACCTTTGCGCGGAAAGACGTGGAGGTTTACGGGACGAAGGCCTGGATGATTACGGAGGCGGCGGATCATGTGCTGCTGAAGACCGCTGAGCGTGAGCCGGCGAAGGAGGAGGGTGCGCCGCCGTTGCCGGAGGACGAGAGCAATTCGCTGGGGTATCTTACGGCGGTGTTGCGGGGGAAGGTGCAGGACAAGGGCGATCTGTCAGCGCTGGATACTAATATGGTGGTGATGCAGATCCTGACGGCGGCGCGGACGTCGGCGGAGACTGGACGAACCGTGGAGTTGAAGCCACTGCCGCAGTAAGGGCGTTTGGGCGGGAGAGCCGGTGGTCTATTACACTGCAAGGCAATGAGATTCGTTACGGCGATTGCTTTGTCTTTGGTGTGCGCGAGTTCTGTGGTGTCCAATGCGCAGCGTGTGAGCGCGGATGGTGCGGGGCAGACGCTGGACTACCTTTCCGACCAGTACTTTGAGCAGGTGTATTTCAAGTACTCGCCGACTGCGGGGACGAGTGCGGGGCTGCACCAGTACGATATGCAGCTTGAGGATTATTCTGCAGCGAGTGTGCAACGGGAGATTGCGGCGCTGCATGGGTGGGAGAAGAAGATTGCGGCGCTGGATGCGAGTGCGCTGGATGCGGGGCAAGCGGCGGACAGGGCAATTTTGTTGAACCAGATTCGGTCCTCTTTGTTGTCTCTGGAGGTGATCCGGGGATGGGAGAAGAATCCGGATAATTACTCGAGTGGGGTGACGGGCTCGATCTTCACGATTATGGAGCGGCCGTATGCGCCTGTAAATACACGGCTGCGAGCGGCGATTTCGCGTGAGAAGCAGATGCCTCAGGTGTTTGCGGAGGCGCGGAAGAATTTGAAGAATCCGCCGAAGATCTATACCGAAATCGCTTTAGAGCAGATCGATGGGCTGGTGAGTTTCTTCCAGCATGATGTGCCGGAGGCGTTCGCGGCGGCGGACGATGCGGGAGCGAAGGCTGAGTTTGCGAAGACGAATGCAGCGGTTGTGAGCGCCTTGCAGAGCTACGGGCAGTGGATGAAGATAGATTTGTTGCCGCGGTCGAATGGGGACTTCCGCTGGGGTGCGGACACGTACTCGAAGGCGCTGAGCTACAACGAAATGGTGGACCTTCCGCTGGATCATCTGCTGCAGATCGGACTGGATGATCTGCATAAGAATCAGGCGGAGTTTGCGCGGGTGTCCAAGGAGATCGATTCCTCGAAGACGCCGCAGCAGGAGCTCGCGGAACTGGCGACGCAGCATCCGGCGCCGGATCATCTGCTGCAGGCGTTCCATGACCGGTTTGAATCTGAGATTGGATTCATCAACAGCCATCGGATCGTTACGATTCCGAGCACGGTGCAGCCCACGCTGGAGGAGACGCCGCCTTTTCAGAGGGCGACGACGCAGGCGAGTATGGATTCACCGGGGCCGTTTGAGACGCACTCGACCAAGGCGCTGTTCAATGTGACTTTGCCTGACCCGGGCTGGACGCCGCAGCGGACGAATGAGTATATGGCGGCGTTCAATACGGGGACGATCGTGTCAACGAGCGTGCATGAGGCTTACCCGGGACACTACCTGCAGTTCTTGTATCAGCCGCAGTTTCCATCCAAGATTCGCAAGCTGATCGGAGCAAACACGTACATTGAAGGCTGGGCGCACTATTGCGAGCAGATGATGCTGGACGAAGGGTATAACGCACCAGGAGTGGGGGCCAAGGATGAGCGGGAGTCGCGGCTGATCCGACTGGGACAGTTGCAGGATGCGTTGCTGCGAGATGCGCGCTTCGTTGTGGCGATCCGGATGCACACAGGGGTGGGCGGTGCGCTGACAACGGCTCAGGCTGAGGACTTCTTTGTGGGGGAAGGATATCAGTCGCGGCCGATTGCGGAGGTGGAGACCAAGCGTGGAACTTCCGACGCCCTTTATCTGTACTACACGCTGGGAAAGCTGCAAATCCTGAAGCTGCGGGGTGACGTGAAGGCTAAGCAGGGTGCGGCGTTCACGTTGCAGGAGTTTCATGACGCGCTGCTGAAGCTGGGACCGGTTCCGATCAAGGTGGCGCGGCATGCGATGCTGGGGGACAACTCGCCGGTGCTGTAGGCTGTCTTTTATAATCAATGCATATGCAGAGCCAGAATGTGCAGTTCGGCTGCGGCACATGCGCGCCGGAGTCTTGGCTCAACTTTGATGCGGGCCCCGCATTTCTGTTGGAGAAGCGGTTTCCGTTTCTGAAAACGGCGCTAGTGCGCCGTGGATTTCCGGACTATCCGAAGAACATCCAGTATGGTGACGTGATCAAGGGTTTGCCGGTGGCGGCGAATTCGGCGGACCGGGTGTATTGCTCGCATGTGCTGGAGCATCTGGCGCTTGGCGATTGCCGGACGACGTTGCGCAATGTGTACAGCTACCTGAAGCCGGGCGGCGTGTTCCGCTTTGTGCTTCCGGACCTGGAGTTTTATGCGCGCGAGTATCTGAGCTCGGACAAGCCGGAGGCTGCTCAGATCTTCATGGCGGAGACCTACCTGGGAGAACAAGTGGGGGCGCGTGGGTTGAAGTCTTTGCCCCGGACAATCTTTGGGCGCAGCCAGCATCTTTGGATGTGGGATTACAAGAGTTTTGTGCCGGAGTTGGAGGCTTCTGGGTTCACGGCGGTACGGCGGGCGCAGTTTGGGGATTCAAATGACCAGGCCTTTGCGGAGGTTGAGAGTGAGGGGCGGTGGACGAACTGCCTAGGATTGGAATGCCGTAAGCCTGTGCAGGGTGACGCTTCGAATCATGGGTTTGTGGACCACAAGTAACCGGCAACGCTGACCATTGTGTTGTCGCGGAAGCACAGGGGTCTGCTATTGTCCTGAAAGCAAGGGCGAAACAAAAGTAAAGGATTCATAGAGCATCATGGCTGTGAGAAGGCTTCGAAAAGCAGTGATCCCGGCGGCGGGCATGGGGACCCGGTTTCTTCCGGCCACAAAGGCAGTGCCGAAAGAAATGTTGCCTCTGGTAGATAAGCCGTTGATTCAGTACGCGGTGGAAGAGGTTGTGGCAGCAGGATGTAACGAAGTCATCATTATCACGGGCCGGGGTAAGACGCCGCTGGAGGATCACTTTGATCGCGCTCCGGAACTGGAACATCAGTTGAGGGCTCGTGGGAAGATGGACCTTCTGGAACTGGCCGGATCGATGTCCCATCTGGCGCGGATCTCCTATACACGGCAACCGGAAGCGTTGGGGTTGGGACATGCCGTGTTGCAGGCGAAGAACCTGGTAGGGGATGAGCCGTTTTGCGTCATTCTCCCAGATGACATTGTGGATGCACCCATCCCATGCATGCAGCAGATGGCGGAAGCCTTTGCGCAGACGGGGTGCTCGATGATTGCGTCGGAGGTGGTCGAGGGCGCGGCCATCTCGAACTACGGGTGTCTTGACTGCACGCCGGATGCTCGCAACCCGCGGTTGCTGGAAGTTCGCAATCTGGTGGAGAAGCCAAAGCCTGCTGAGGCGCCAAGTCAGAATGCCATCATTGGGCGCTACATTCTTACGCCGCGCATCTTCGAAATGATCGAGGGTCTTACGCCAGGAGCCGGTGGTGAGCTGCAGTTGACGGACGCCATCAAGGCGTTGCTGGCCTTCGAACGAGTGTACGGCTTCAGCTATCAGGGCAAGCGGCATGATGCCGGCGACAAGTTGGGCTTCCTGAAAGCAACCGTAGAGTTCGCTTTGAAGCGCCCTGATCTAGGGCCGCAGTTTTTGGCGTGGCTGCGGAAGCAGGAGTTTTAATCTCGGGCAGTTTGAGACATGACCATCGAAATGAGTTCCCAGATTGCGTTTCCGGGCAGCAAGAGGCCGAAGATCTGCACATGGGAGTGAGCTTTGCGAGAGTCTAAGTTCGTGGGTTTCGTGGCGTCGTCGTGGCGTGCAGCGCCGATTGTGGCGCTTGCCTCCCTGCTAACGACAGGCGTGGGATTGGCCCAGAGTGCGCGGCGTCCTCTGGACTCGCCGGTCGGCTCGCAACCGGAGACACCGCAGCATCGTATGCGGCTGATACTCAAGGACGGCAGTTATCAAAACGTTTTAAGCTACGCGGTAGTGAAGGACAGGGTTCGCTATCGATCTGCCGAGCGTAACGGAGAGGATGAGGAGATCCCTCTGGCCTTGGTAGACATGCAGGCGACGAAGGCCTGGGAACAGGCGCACAATCCTGCCAATCTGCAAGCCGTGGAAGGCCAAAGCACGAAGCCTGTACTTAGCCCGGAGTTGGCAAGGGAAGAAGCGGCGCGCGCGGCCCGAAGTCCGGAAGTAGAAAAGGATCTCAGGCTTCCTGAAGAGGATAGCGTTCTTGTGCTGGATTTTTTCCAGGGCACACCGGAGTTGGTGCCGCTGCCCCAGTACGGCAGCGACTTGAATAAGGAAACAGCGCACGCAATAGCGAAGAAGGAGATCAATCCTGCGTCGAGCCCGCATGAGCTGTTTATGCTGAAGGAGGAACGTGCTGATGTGCAACTGCACGTAGCCGATCCTGTGTTTTACGTCCGTTTGGAAGGGCACCAGGAAAGTGAGGCCAGCGGGGGAGGCGAGTTTGTGGTGGACACGCAAGGGCAGGCAGGCCGTGCTACGCCCGCGGGTGGCTCGGTGCGAAGCGGCTATGTGATTGAGCATGTCGATGTTCGGCAGGGAGCGCGGTCTGTGTCCAGCTTGCGTCTGAGTGCACTCGGATCCGGAAGAGCACAGCCGGATGTGATCGAGGTCAGAGTGGAACCGGTCGAGGGCGGCGTATGGGAGAAGATCACTCCCGTGCGGTCTCTGGAGTTCGGAGAATATGTCCTGATGGAGGTGTTGACTGACAGGACGGTGAACGCCGACGTTTGGGATTTCGGGGTACATCCAACGGCAAAACAGAATGATGAAGCCCTCAGGCCGGAACCTAAAAAGCCTGTCCATCTTGGTCGAAGAGACCGCTAGGAACAGCAGGGATAGAGCGAGGCTAGCTTCTGAGCAGCGGCTTGTCGGGAAGGCCGCTGCTCAGGAAGCGAGTCTACTTCGTCATATCGATTCCGCCGGACGCTTTGCGCTCCTTCTCGGCTTCGTTGATTTTCCGGGCTCCCATGGCGCGTTGGATCCAGTCGTCCGCTTTGGCGATGTCCGACTTGCGCGCTTCGTCGTTGCCACATTCGATGTCCGCTTTACGGCGCATATCGAGGTTCAGGTACTGCATTGCGTCGTCGTAATTGGGGTTGATGTCAACGGCACGGTTGAGATATTGAAGGGAGCTGTCGAGCAATCCAGAATTCTGCTGCGCAAGTTGCTGGCAGATCTTCAGGGGAATTTTGGCATTGCCTTTGAGATCGTCGGTGATCTTGTTTGCTTTCAGCAGATCGGTGGCATTCTTATCTGCTTTTTGGAAATCGATGACGCCGACCGAGTAGTTAGCTTCAGCGTCTTTGGGATCGAGTTGGATGACCTTCAATTCATCATTTCTCGACTGGTCGAACTGCATGATGTTCCGGTGAATCGAAGCGAGTTGGCGCCAATCATCCGGGTTGTTTGGATCCGTCTGAATGGCCTCATTGAAGCCGTTGATCGCCTTTTGTGCCACTGCCAGATTTTGCGGCGTGTTGTTGTTAGGCTGGACCTGGTAGCTGTAGGCCGTTGCAAGATAAGTCTTGGCATTCGGGTAGGTTGGATCGAGAGCGACGGATTGCTGGAAGTGATCAATCGCCGTTTCGTAGTGGCCAGCCTTGAACTCCTGAATACCTTTGACGAGCTGGTCGCGGGCCTTGAGCTTGGAACAGCCGGTTGCGCCCGTGAGGATCAGCAGGAGCGCGGCGCTCCCGGCAATTTTTGCGCGATGTGCGCTTGCTTTCATCAGAAAACCTTCCTCTATCACGACGGAATCGAGCAGCCAGTTGCGGCGTCGCCTTTCGACTACAACCCTACAGGTCAGCTTGCCGCTTGATTGTAAAGGCAGATGGCAAGAAACAGCTAGAGGGTGCCTGCTCTATATGGAAGAAAGTACGCGGGTTCGCCGAAGACACCAGGCGAGAGTGCGCATCTGACGTAATCAGAACGACAACAACAAGGGAGGTCAGGCAGATGGCTGACAGATGGACGGCGGCACAGATGCCTTCGCAATCGGGAAAGACGATTCTGGTGACAGGCGCGAATAGCGGTATCGGCTACCAGGCGGCGCTGGAATTGGCACGGCATGGCGGACGTGTCTTTCTGGGCTGCCGCAATGCCGTTAAAGGCGAAGCCGCGGCGGAGCGGATCCAGCGCGTAGTGCCTGACGCACAAGTGGAGAGTGTGACTCTGGATGTGGCCTCCTTAGCCTCTGTCCGAGATGTGGCGACTGCGTTTGTAGGCCAGGGAATCGCCTTGGATGTGCTGATCAACAACGCTGGGGTGATGGCCCTCACGAATCGGGAGTTGACTGTAGACGGCTTCGAACGGCAGTTTGGGACGAATCACCTTGGGCACTTCGCGCTCACGGGTCTCCTGTTGCCTGCTCTGAAGAGGTCTTCTGCCGCAAGGGTGGTAACAGTCGCCTCGTTGGCGCATCGAAATGGCCGCATGGTTTGGGATGATCTGCAGAGTGAGCGTAAATACGTCCCCTGGGACGCTTACAATTCCTCGAAGCTTGCGAACATTCTCTTTGCAAAAGAATTGGACAGGCGCGCCCGCAGCCAGGGTCTTTCACTCCTGAGTATCCCGGTTCACCCGGGGATCTCACGAACCAACATTTTTGAAAACGGGCCAGGAACGTCAGACCTGAAGGCTCGGCTCGTACGAATCCTTGGCCCCGTCCTTACGCAGGATGATGCCATGGGGGCGTTACCTACGGAGTATGCCGCTACAGCACCCGGCGTGGAAGGTGGAGCCTATATCGGACCTTCGGGTTTCGGCGAATTCCGAGGCTATCCGAAGGTAGTGACGCCAAAGGCACAAGCGCTGGATCCGGAAGCCGGCGCTCAATTGTGGAAAGTGAGTGAACAATTGACAGACGTGCATTACCTGTAGGGTTCCCCGTCAGGAGAAGCTACCGATACTGAAAGTCTTCGCGGACTTGACTGGGTGTTACGGGCGGAACTTCCCGTCGCCGGGGACCGCTGGACGGGGTCCGCAGTAAACCGGGCTTTCCCTGGTTCGCCCTATCGCGGGCAGCCATGTGGGGATACTCGGCTTCGAGTGCTTCGGGGGAGAGCGGCTTGCTGATCAGATAACCTTGAACGCACTCACAACCCATCTCAATGAGGCCGAGCAAGTCTTTTTCAGTTTCTACGCCTTCTGCCACCACTCGCTTGCCCAGGGAGTGTCCGAGATGGATGACGGTACGGACGAGTTCTTCCCGGTCCGGATCACAATCCATGTTGGACACGAAGCTGCGGTCGACTTTGACCTCATCGACCGGAAGGCTGAGCAGGAAGCTCAAAGAAGAGTAACCAGTGCCAAAGTCATCGAGTGAAATGCGGATGCCGTGAGCACGCGCTTGTTCGAGCGTTTGTTTGACGATAGCTTCGTGGGTCAGGAGAGCAGTTTCCGTAATCTCGAGTCGCAGCAAGGAGGCCGGCAGGCCGGTTCGTTCCAGCGTTCCGAGCAGGGTGGGCATCAAGCTGACATCTGCAAACTGGCGGGGCGAGACGTTCACGTTGATCGCAAGCGATGTACCCCAGGAGCGATTCCAGGCCGCCATTTGGGCGCACGCCCGTTCGAGGATCTGGGACCCCAAACGTAAGATCAGTCCTGTATCCTCGGCCAGCGGTATGAAGTCGGAGGGTGGGATATTTCCAAGAACGGGATGTTGCCAGCGAGCGAGCGCTTCAAAGCCGCAGATCTGTCCCTGTTCGATGGCGTAGATGGGCTGGAACGCGACCTGAATCTCGTTGGCCTCGATCAAACGTCGCAGATCAGCTTCCATTTGCCAACGGTTGTTCAAGTGGGCCCGCAGGCCAGCGTCAAAGACCTGTACGCGGTCTTTGCCAAGCTGTTTCGCCCGGTACATGGCATGGTCGGCTGTGCGCAGCAGATCGTCTGCGTCCTCACCCGCCACGGCTCGTACCACGCCGACGCTGGCGGTGCACCGCAGTGCCTGCGCGCCTACCATGAAGGGTGCGCGCAGGGCGTTAAGCAGGTGCTCCCCTGCGGCGTGCGCTGCTTCCCCGGTTCCCACGGCGCTTAGAACAACGAATTCATCCCCACCCAAGCGGCACACGGAAGATCCCGGCGGTGCGGCTTGGCGGAGACGATGTCCGACTTCGATAAGTAACCTGTCTCCCAATTCATGGCCGAGGCTGTCGTTGATACTTTTGAAATGATCTAGATCGGCGAAGAGGAGCACTACGGAGTCCCGCTGCTGATGGAGGCGCTCCGTGAGTTCCTTGCGCAGCAGAATGCGATTTCCGAGTCCCGTCAAAGCGTCTTGGAGAAGGGTTTGCTCGAGCTGGCTGTGTGCTACCTTCCAGGCACGTTCCCGTGCGTTCGTGCGTGCAGCGAAGAGCAGGAAGGCCGCTGCGACCAGGCAACCGCCAATCACCGGCCGATGCGTCGCGAGAATAGCAGCTACGCCGATCGAGAGAAATGCAACGAGGGCCACGCTTAAACCCTGGAATTTGCTGACGGCGGTAACCAAACTGCTCTCTTCCGGAGTATCCTCCTTGTACTTCAAAGCGTCGAGGAGGGCGAAGACTACAAACGCGGTAAGAGGAAGAGTCCAGACGAGATCGACGATGCTTCCGGGCTTCCACCCGTGCTCGTAAAGCAGATCACCCAACGTCTCGAGAGCGGTATAGATCGCGAGAAAGGAGGCAAGGCGCACAAAGAAGCGACGTTCTCTGGGATTCACGCAGCAAGGAAGCCGCAGGAGCGAACAAAGCAGAAGGGCGACGTTCTGGATCAAGTACGCGTCTGTGACTTTGAGCCTGCCTGGCGGAAGAAAGACGAGCAGGTAGAGCACAAAGATGAACAGGTAGGTTTGAGCTCTATCGAGCCGGGTAATGCGGTCCACAACATCCAGCCGGACGTTAATGGCGATGAGTAATGGCAAGCCAAAAAGGAGCCAGAGGATATCATCTGGACGAACGACCCAGTGCATCTTTGGCGGGGAAAAGAGATACACGATGTAGATAGCCTGTGCTGCGGACCAGATTGCGAAGGCGGTCGCAAGCGCGGTCCAGCAGCGTCGTCCCAGCGCGATGTTGGAGTGCTTCCCCTGCTGTAGGCTTACCCCCATCGCAAGGAGCGCAATGAGGAGTTGCATGCCGTTGGAGACGAAGGTGGCGTTTGGGAGAAACGCGAGGGATGAGATGTGAATGGCTTCAAGGCACACCGCAAGGATTAGCAGGCGCACAATGAAGCGAGCACGTTTTCTTTCGATCTGGGGAGAGATGTCCATTTCCTGGCCTGTAGCTCCCGTAAGGGTGCTACACAGTCTTCTTGCCAGATTGTTACGGACTTTCAGCGCAAGGGGGATGGAACGAAAGGCGCAGAGGGTGAAACAAAAGGGTAGTCACCTGGTCACGGTCAGCACGCGGAACCGAAAGGCGGATTCAGGCGCTGGGAGCCGGGCGCTGGGATGCTTTGCGCTTTTCGGCCGATTTGGGGGAGACGTCGCCGGTTGTGGTGGATGGGGACGGTGACTGCGTGGTGACGCTATTGCCAGCGGCTGCAAACGAGATGCGCGACAACTTGGCCGCGTGGTTCGCGAGCAGCTGTTCCAATTGCTTGATCAACTTTGCTGTTTGCATGGGCTTCACGAGCATCTTGTCTGCGCCCATATCCTGCCAATCCTCGTCTGCGACGGGGAACGCGGTCAGCAGCGCGACCGCGGGATGGTAAGCGGCAGTTCTGGCTGCCTGGACGACCTCGCGTCCGGAGGCCTCCGACTCCATTCGCATATCGGTGATGATCATTTCGTACTCGTTTTTCTTGATGCGCAGCATTCCTTCCCGGGCGGAGGTAGCCGTGTCGACATCGAATCCGGAAATTTCAAGTACAGCCTTCATGGTCAGAAGAACGGGAACTTCATCATCAACGAGCAAGACGCGACGCTTAGCCAAAGGATGGCCTCCTGGAGATGTGGGGGCCGCGGATGCACGCAGGTCGTTTGAAACGTCTGCGGTTGAACGCGGGAACGACCTATGTTCTCAGCTTGGACGGCGGTGTGCAACCCTGGGCTCTTTCGAGGCGGGTGCAGGGGGGATCAAGAACTCTTCTTGGGGAGGAGGACTAGAAATGCTATACTCGCGTGTGCTTCGCTCCATTGCAGGCGAATCGATGGGGCACTAACTGGACATCTAAACAATGGTCCCCGCCGGACCATGGAGGCAATCTATCCCACCGTTCAACGATAAGCGCTCGCAGAAGTCTTTCATTCGTACCAATGACCGCATCCGGGCACGCGAGGTGCGCGTCATCGATGAGACCGGAGCGCAACTTGGCGTAATGACGCCTTTTGACGCCCTGCGTCTTGCGCGTGAGCGATCGCTGGATCTGGTGGAGATCTCCCCGAATGCGGTGCCACCAGTCTGCAAAATTCAGGATTACGGCAAGTTTCTCTACGAAAAAGACAAGAGTGAACGTGCTGCCCGCAAAACGCAGAAGGTGATTGTCATCAAGGAAGTGAAGTTCTCTGTAACGGTGGACGAGCACGACTACCAGACCAAGAAGAACCAAGCGGTGAAATTTCTTGGAGACGGGGACAAGGTGAAGGCAAGTCTGCGGTTCAAGGGCCGGCAGATGGCGCATCGCGACCTCGGGTACAAAATCATCAATCGTTTAATCATGGATATCGGTGAGACTGGTGTGGTGGAGTTCATGCCGCGTATGGAAGGCACGACGTTGCATGCCATCCTGGCTCCCAACAAGAAGCTGCCGGTACAACCGAAGGCTCCGAAGCCGGTCCAATCGACCCCGGAAACCACTCCGGTCGCAGTAGGCTCGGGCGCATAATCTCTATCGCACGGGCAGATCCTGGTGCTCTGGTATACTGACCCTTGCTGTTTTAGTTTCACCAGCAGGAAACCTATGCCAAAGTTAAAGACACATACGGGCGCGGCGAAGCGCTTCAAGAAGACCGGTACCGGTAAGTTCAAGCGGGGCCAGTCCAAGATGCGCCATATCCTCACATCGAAGAGTTCGAAGACCAAGAGCAAGCTCGGGAAAATCGTGCTTGTTTCAGTGGCCGACACACCGAAGATCGCCCGCATGCTTCCCTACGCGTAGTGCGAGGGAAGCTTTTTGTAGTTCTCAAATCGAGCCGACTCGGATTGTGGAAATCCGATCGAGGGCCGAAAGGCGTTGTGGCCCCTAGGTACGTCATACCGACGTACCCACTGAGATCTTGAGTAGAACGTGTGTGAAGAGGCTGATCCGCCTCCAGCCGCGGCCCTTCTAAGGGGTGTTGAAGCAACGCAAAAAGGAGATTACGATGCCCCGTGTCAAACGGAGTACGAAGCGTAACGATCGCCGCAAGAAGATCCTCAAGCGGGCGAGTGGTTACTTTCTAACGAAGTCAAAGCTCTATCAGGCCGCACAAGAAGCGGTCGAACGCGGCCTCAAGTTCGCGTACATTGGTCGCAAGCAGAAGAAGCGGCAGTACCGCTCGCTTTGGATTGTGCGCATAGGCGCGGCCGCAAAGCTGCACGGCATGAGCTATTCAACTTTTATCAATGGGCTGAAAAGAGCCGGTGTGGGGCTCGACCGCAAGATCCTGGCTGACATCGCGGTGACAGATGCAACGGGTTTCGCGGCCTTAGTTGAGCAGGCGAAAAGCGCATTGGCGACAACGCAAATCGCTGCTTAGAAAGCAGTGAGGGCATAAAGGGCGTGGCTTCGGCTGCGCCCTTTTCGCTTCTGCCGGACTATGGTCGGGAGCAATCCTAAATGAGGCAATTAGACTGGACGAATGGGACCACCACGGGCCTTGCTGGTCCTTTTTGCGTCGTGTATTTGCTTGGGACTAGCTGCGGGGCAGGAAGTCGCCCCCAGGATGGCCATAACTTTTGATGATCTTCCCGCGCATGGCCCCTTGCCTCCTGGCATGACCCGGCCTGAGGTGGTGAAGAGCATTCTGGCCACGCTTAAGAACGAAAAGTTGCCGCCGGTATATGGCTTTGTGAATGGTTTTCGAGTGGCGCACTACCCCTATCAGATCCACATTCTCGAGAGCTGGCATAACGCCGGGGAGCCTCTCGGCAATCACACATGGTCGCACCCCGAATTGGACAAGTTGAGCGCGGCCACATACGAGGCCAACATTGCGCGCGACGAATCGCTCTTGCGGAAGGTCGCTCCGCAGGGGGGCTGGCATTGGTTTCGGTTCCCGTTCTTGGAGGAAGGGAACTCGTTGGTGAAACGAGAAGCGGTGCGCCGATGGCTTGCAGCGCATGATTACCGCATCGCGGAAGTCTCCATGGACTTTCAGGACTACTTGTGGAACGAGCCCTTCGCTCGATGTGCGACGAACATGGACGAGACTTCGATTTCGAAGTTGCACGATTCGTATCTTGCAAGCGCGGACCAGGATGCACGTGTGTACCGGAAGCTTGCCAAGACACTCTACGGGCGTGATGTGCCCTACGTTCTCTTGATGCATGTTGGTGCGTTTGACGCGAAGATGCTTCCGGAACTCATCCAGCTTTTCCGAGCGCGAGGTTTTGAATTTGTCACGTTGGAAGAGGCTATGGCTGATCCTGTATACCGCGAAGACCCGAGGGTGTCTACCCCTGGAGGAACGACGTTCAACGAGATGGTGGCCGCACAGCGAAAGGTCGAACTGCCAGATGTAGCGGCACCGGATGCCATGCTCGACAGTCTCTGCCGCTGAGACTTACGTCCAGCCGCGAAGGCACAAGACGATGACGGTGTGATGCAAAGTAGGCTTTAGCGTTGATGTCATGTAAGTGCCTCTGTCTATGCAGGATGTGCAAAAACGAGAGAGCATCCCTATCTGGCGCGCCTCGCATCACAAACCCCAATGCACGATGTTGTGCCGGCTGCGCACGTGAACAGTCCGGTTATCCGTAGCCAGGGCTGAGGCGTTTGCGCTCGCCCTCGTGAGGTGGACCAACCACCGCAGCGATCGACTTCAGGCATTCATCTTCCATCTTCTGTGGTTGTCCCCCTTTGTGAGGAGAGGCTCTTCTATGTTCAAAGCAAAATTTGTGTCGGCACTATGCCCCGGTGAGAAGGTCACCGAGGAGCAACTGGCCACGGACCGTGGCATTCTCGCCTTCGAGCGAGCTGTGGATCGCCTCAGCCGCCGCAAGTTTCTAGGCGGTCTCTCCGGGGCGACGGCGCTGGCCGTGGGCGCAGGATTCATTGAGATGCCAAGGCTTGCAGCACAGTCTGCAGCGACGCCGGCTATCACGGATGTGCTGAACTTCGCGTTAAACCTTGAGTATCTGGAAGCGAACTTGTACTACTTCTGCTCGACTGGCAATGTCATCCCGCCGTCCTACTCCGGCACGCCGGCAGCCGGTTCTACCTTCCCAACGACAGCCTTGTATACGGCCGTACAGGCAAACGCGCAGGCAGCAGCACTTGCCGCGGCGCTAGCACAGGATGAGTTAAATCACATTAACGATCTCCGCACGGCAATCACCGCCTTGGGTGGAACGCCGATCAACCAGCCAGTGTTGAATTACGCGGCCAAGGGAGCGGTCACCACGGTGGCACAGTTCCTGGCGACGGCGCGGCAGTTCACGGCGCTTGGCAATAGTGCTTACGAAGGTGCAGCACAGTTCCTGGTCAGCAACCCTGCGGTGTTAACGACGGCAGCACAGATCCTCGGTGCGGAAGGTCAGCATTTGGGTGCTGTGAATTACCAGTGCATCACGCAGGGTGTAACGACCGCCTTCAGCACGAACCCGGCCGCGTACATCGATGAGCAGGATCAACCGCCGAATCCTTCGCAGTTCTTCACTGTGGCTTTGCCTGGCAATGCTGCGGGGATACCGGCAGGCATTCCTCCCTTCCGCAAGACATCGCAGGACCTTGGCGTGGTTTATGGCGTATCCACGCCGACGACGCTCAATCCTACCGCCGGCGCTACTTCGGGTGGCTTCTTCCCAAGTGGAGTAAACGGCAACATCAAGTCAACCTAACTGCCTGCCGATTTGAGCGGCCCGTGCGTCGTCTCGCTATCCGATTGATGCTTCACTTAGGAGAGTTCCCCGTGTCAAAACTTAGATATGAAACGCCCACCATGGAGGGCGAGGTGCTTGGAGAAGAGCAGCTGATGCAGCAGGCACAGCTGGTTACCGAAAATCGTGCGGCTACCCGAATGAACCGTCGCCGGTTGCTGACTAACCTCGGAATGGCAGCGGGTGCTGCAAGCATGTTGGGCGTTGCCGGCTGCAGTAATGATGGTACCGTCGTCATTCCGAGCCCGAGCACTACCCCTTCCGTCAACGACGTTCTGAATTTCGCTTTGAACCTCGAGTATTTCGAGGCGACCTATTACTCGTTCATTCTCACTGGTGCGGGTATACCCGTTGCGAACCAAGGCCCAAACCCTGGAACCGTGACTGGTGGAGCAAAGGTCACCTTTCAGTACAGTTCCATCGCCAATATCGCTGCGAACCTTGCTGCTGAAGAGTTGCAACACGTGCAGTTTCTGCAAGCCGCGATTACAAACAACGGCGGGACCCCCGTCTCCTTACCCTCACTGAATCTTCAGCCTTTGCCTGCTTATGCTGTGACGAACGATGCACAATTTGTGACTATCTCAAGAGCTCTGGAGACAGTGGGCACCAGCGCCTACGAGGGCGCGGCGCAGTACCTGACCAGCGTGCCAACAATCCTTACGTACGCGGCTGCGATTCACGATCTGGAAGCGCAGCATGAGGGAGCACTGCGGCAGGCCTGTATCTTCTTCCCTGGAGGGACGGCTCAAACGTCGCCCGCTGTGGACGCTCTGGATCTCCCACCTACGATGTCGGCGATCTTCAATACAAATCCGTCCACCGGCTTGAACACAGTACGTACAGTCTCGCAGGTACTGGGGATCGTGTATGGTGCCTCGACGTCCTCCACGACAACCCCGGCGGCAGGTATCACGAAGGGTGGTTTCTTCCCGAACGGCTTCAACGGCAACATCTTCAGCACGTAAGTTTCGGTCAGTTTGACTGGAGCGCTCCGGCATGCCGGAGCGCTTTTTCTTGCCTAGACATCAAGGCCGATAAGTCGCATCAGTGCAAGTCCATTGCTGCGCTCGACCACACCATCAAGAAGCTTGTAATCGAAGCGCAAATGGCCATTCTCGATGATGTCCTCGAAATGCATATTCCTGGTGATTTGCGACGCCGAACCCGACAGGGCTGTCAGTGCGAGATCGTGGGTGCTGAACATGCCAATGCCACCGTTACTTGCGAGTACCTTCATGACCCCTTGCGCGCCGACGAAGCGATCGCTGGAGTTGGTGCCGGCGAGAAGTTCGTCGATAAGGAAGAGAAGGGGCGGGTGGGTTCGGCTGACTTCAGTGATGGCACGAAGGCGTAGGATCTCTGCATAGAAGCGGGAGCGGCCAGCCAGCAACGAGTCGTTGATTTGAATGCTAGCGGCAAGGGTAAGGGGCGAGATCGTCAGAGTATAGGCACGCACCGGAGCACCGGCAAAGGCAAGTACGGCGTTGACGCCCACGGAGCGTAGAAGCGTGCTTTTGCCGCTCATGTTGGAGCCACTGATGAGCAGGATCTGCGTGGGGTCGCCGAGAACAACGTCATTGCGCACGCAGGTGGCAGCCGATAGAAGCGGGTGGCCAAGGCCCGTGGCGAAGAAGGTTGCCGGACCTGCTACAAAGTGCGGAAAGGTGTCCTGGGGATGCTCGTAGCTGTAAGCGGCGAGAGAGAGCAGAGCTTCAAAGTCACCGAGAGCCTCGAGCCATGATCCTAACTTCGTACCGTGCTGTTGCTTCCACTTCTTGACGAAGAAAGCGAGTTGCAGGGAGTAGAGGAGGGGTGGGTCGAGTTTGCGGACAAAGTCGTTGGAGCGTGCCTGAATCCAATCAGAGAGGGACGCCAGGCGGGCGATGGCTTGCGCTGCGGAAGCGGAACCGCCATGCAGCTTTGCCTGGAGCTGTTGCAGTGGTTGTGCAATGAAGCGTTCGCCTTCGATGATAGCGAGGATGGCAGCAGCCGCATGGAGTGCTCTGGCGGCGGTCTGTGCTTCAGCAAAGAGAGTCGGGAAGGCTTTCCGGTTCAGAAAAGTCAACGCAATATTGATGATGAACATGAGGGTGACGGGAAGAATCTCGTGGATGCGATAGGAGAGCCATGCAGCCCCAACGGTCAAGACGATGAGGGCAAGAGCCAACCACCGCAGACCCTGCTTCAGAGAGGTTTCGGTGCGTTCGCCCCATCGCGCAAGGGCATCTCGGTCGAGCGTGGCGAGGGCCGGACCAGGAGCGGCGGCAAAGGCTTCACGGAGACTCAACTTTTCTCTTAGTTCGCTAATGGAAGCTTGGCGGTCGAGCAGCGTTGCCGTGTTCGCCGGCTTGAGCAACCAAGCGGACAAGGCGTCTTCGCCGAGCGACGTGCGGGCGTTGCAAAGCAATTCGAAGAGACTTCCTGGGCCAAAGAGGTCGAGGTCCCCGGCGTATAGACTTTGTGAGACGTTGGCGCGGGTGGTGCGCGGATGCGACCCGGCCCAGCGGTCTTCAAAGCGCGCCAAAGCATGATCATAAGAAGCGATGATGCGACGGGTTGCTGCCAGTTGCTTCAGGATGCCGCTGTGCACCTGTGCGGCGATCACCGAGGCGACGAGGGGGATCCACGCCCAAGGCCGCGGAGGAAACAGTAGAAACAGGAACGCTATTCCCAGCGCCAGCCGGACATAGCCGAGCCTGATGTGCTGGCGTTGCAGGCTCTGTTCATGAGTTCTGAAAACGGCTATGCGCTCGGTGTAGGTATTCGCAGGATCTGCGAAAGGAATAGATTTTACGTCTTGCAAGGGTGACGACCTTTGGGTGTGGAGACGACTGTTTCTACTCGAAGCATGTGCCACCAGATTACGCAAACAGGAAAGCTCGAAGGATCACCTTCATCAGAAACAATTTCATCTTCTCAGAGGCACTTGAGGAAGGAAGCCTTTGCGTGGTGAAAGAAGAGTATGGGGATCGGCTAGACTGGAGACATGTCTTCTACAGCCGATTCACGGCTTGCTAACCCTGTGCCGCCTGGGGCCGAACCGACCTATGACGGCGCTGCGCCGTTCGAGTCCTGGGGACGATACCCGAAGTATCCGGCCGATCTGCGGCATCTGCACTGGCAGGGAGATTTCCCGCGCGCGTTGGATGGAGCACACAACGGTGCCCTGCCTGTCGGCATGGGAAGAAGCTACGGGGATGTGTGCCTTCTGAAGGACGGGATGCTGCTGGAGACCTCTGGCATGAACCGACTCTTGTCGTTTGACCCGGAAAGCGGGCTGCTGACCGCGGAAGCGGGTATCACGCTGGCACAGATTCTCGACTTTGCTGTACCGCGAGGTTTCTTTCTTCCGGTTACGCCGGGCACCAAGTACGTCACACTGGGCGGCGCGATCGCGAACGACATCCATGGGAAGAATCACCACATTGCTGGCACATTTGGAAGTCACATCACGCAGTTTGAGCTGGTGCGTTCTGACGGCACCAAGCTGCATTGCACGCCGCTGGAAAACCCGGATTTCTTCTCCGCGACAATCGGCGGCATGGGGCTTACCGGCGTGATTACGTGGGCACAATTGCGAATGAAGCCTATCGTGAGCCGCATGGTGGACTACCAGGGCATCCAGTTTCACGGAATCGACGAATTCCTAGAACTCACGGAGAAGTCCCAGCATATCGAGTACACGGTGAGCTGGGTGGATGTGACTTCCACGGGGAAGAACTTTTGCCGGGGCATCTTCATGCAGGGCGACCACTCTGTCGTGCCCGCGCCCTTGAAGCCGTCGACATCGCCCAAGCTGGTCTTTCCCATGGAACTTCCCGGCTGGGCACTGAACAGCACCACGGTTGGTCTGTTCAATACTCTTTTTTTCAATAAACAGATCAAGAGCCGCGTTACGGCGTTGCAGGATTATGAGCCGTTCTTTTACCCACTGGACGCCGTGCTGAAGTGGAACAAGATGTACGGCAAACGCGGGCTGTTGCAGTTTCAGTATGCGATTCCGTGGGAGAACGCCCGCCAGGGTACGGTGGCGATACTGCGCGAAGTGGCGAAGTCAGGACTGGCGAGCTTCCTTGCCGTTTTGAAAGCATTCGGCGATGTGCCCTCACCGGGAATGATGAGCTTTCCCAAACCGGGCATTACGCTGGCGCTGGATTTCCCGATCAAGCCGGATGTGAGCTTCGCCTTGTTTGATCGTCTGGCAGAAATGACCTACGAATTTGGGGGTCGACTTTACCCGGCCAAGGATGCTCGCATGACAGCCCAGCAGTATCAGGCCTTTTACCCACAATGGGAGCGCTTCGCCCGGTACAAGGATCCGGCGCTTACCTCAGGATTCTGGGAGCGTGTGGTGGGCAATCAGGGGCTGCGCCGTTGAGCCCTCATCCAATTCCGACACTGCCCGGACACAACGCTACCGCAGACCTGCCGTTGACTCTGCAACGGAGCGCACGCGCGGGGAGCCGTGCGCAGCAGGCTGCGCGTCAACGCATCCTGGTTCTGGGCGCGACTTCCGGCATCGCAGAGGCAAGCGTACGGATATGGGCATCGCGCGGCGAGGATTTGTTCCTTGTAGGCCGCAATGCCGAACGGCTGGCCGCGGTCGCTGCGGATGCGCGGGTGCGGGGCGCAGGATACGTCGAGACTGCGATAGCAGACTTGAATCAAACGCAGCAGCATCCGGAGTTGCTGGCCCATGCCATCAACTCTCTGGGCGGGCTGGATGTTTCCTATCTCGCGATGGGCGTTTTGGGAGATCAGGGCAGGGCGGAGCGCAGCTTTGCTGAAGCCGAGCATATGGTGCATACGAATTTTCTCGCTCCGGTAAGCCTGCTGACATGGCTTGCGAATTATTGCGCTCAGCGGCATGCGGGCACGATTGCCGTGCTTAGCTCCGTAGCGGGTGAGCGGGGGCGCAAGTCGAACTACGTGTATGGCTCATCTAAGGCCGGCTTGACCGCGTTTGTGGACGGTCTACGCAATCGCATCGACCGGGAAGGCGTAAAGGTGCTAACGATTAAGCCAGGCCCGGTAAAGACGTCAATGACCGAAGGCATGAAGGGTGAAAGCAAGTTCGCGGATGTGAATAAGGTTGCGGCGACGATTGTGAGGTCGATTGACCGCGGGGTTAAGGGGCCCGATGTGCTGTATGTGCCGGGGATTTGGCGGATCATCATGGGCGTGATTCGCGCGATTCCGGAAACGCGTTTTAAGCGGCTGGATTTGTAAATTCGCTTTAGAAAACTTCTAACACAGGAATTGCATCGTTCCGCGATGCTCCGATTCTTCATACAACCTTCTTCAAATTCATACCTGCAGGTCGTACGGTGGGTCAGATATCACCGATTCACTCGCAAAGAGGCATCTTCCTACAGGTTTCTGAATGGCCCAAAGATTGCTTGATGAAACGGCAACACCTCACAATACTTAAAGTTCGCTCGTCACGGGACCGAGGTGCATCTTTTTCCGAGGATGCGACATGACCTTTTCTATACAAAAATTCGGCTGGCCGCTGATATTGGCGGGTCTCTTTGCAATCAGTGGCACGGCTCTTTCTGGGCAGGGTATCATTACCGGAACGCTCACCGGCGAAGTGGAGGATTCCACTGGTGCCAAGGTGACAGATGCGACAGTCTCTGCTGCCAACCTGGAGACGGGCGTGGTGACCAACGGCAAAGTGGATGGTGCCGGGGTTTTCACCTTTTCGACGTTGCCCATTGGCAAGTACAAGCTAACGATCAAGGGAGCGGGTTTCGACCAGCTCGAGATCGGCAACATTCAGATCGACGCCAACAAGACGGTCTCTCTTGGGCCGGAGAGGCTAATGACAGGCGGGACGATCGAGAAGGTTGAGGTCACCGCAGGTGCCTCCCTTCTGGAAACCACGCAATCGCAGATCACGTCGACCTTTGATTCTCAAGAGATCACGGATCTACCGACGGGAGGTGGTCTGGACCGTTTGGCGTTGCTTGTTCCGGGAGTCGTTCGGACTTTGGGTGACAACTTCTCCAACAGCAACGGCGTAGGTTTCTCCGCCAATGGTCAGCGAGGCAGGTCGAACAATTTCGAGATCGACGGGCAGGCGAACAACGACAACAGCGTTGCAGGCCCGCAGGTCTTCTTCCGTAATGAAGATGCAGTCTCTCAGATTCAGATTGTGACTAATAGCTTCAGCGCACAATACGGTCGCAACGCCGGCTCGGTGGTGAACTACATCACCAAATCCGGTACAAACAGCTTCCACGGAACAGGATTCTTCAATTGGACCGGGTCTTGGGGCAGTTCTCTGACACAGGGACAGAAAGGGCCGCAGTTCGGCTTCTGCGCTCCTGGACAGACCACTATCCTGGGGACAACCAACGCCTGCATCCCTGTCCCGAAGCCGCGGTATGTGGGGGACGAATGGGGTGGAACGTTTGGTGGCCCCATCCTCAAGGACAAGCTGTTTGGCTTTGGCAGCACGCTCTTTCGCAAAACGATCAACGGTGCGTCGCCTTCCGTTTCGTCGACTCTTTTCCCAACACCTACGGGTTTGCAACAGTTGCAAGCTGCATTTCCTAATAATCCTTTTGTAACCTCGCTCGTGAACCAAGGGCCATACTCTGTAAAGGGCGGAAATCCGGTACCTGCCTCGACTTCCAACGTGACGGTTTGCGCGGTGAATGCCACCAGCTGCCCCGCGGGATCGCCCTCCATCCAGTTCGGCACCGTCCAACGTAACCTGCTGAGCTACGGCACGGACCAAGAAGATCTGGGCCGGCTCGACTATCAGGCCACACAGCGGGACCGGTTCTTTTTGCGGTATTTTTATGAGTTGAACCCGACCTTTGTATCCGGTGGCACAATCTCTACCGGCACGTTTTATGACACGTTCGACAGAGCGCACAGCATAGGCGCGGATTGGACGCACGTGTTCGGGCCGCGGTGGGTCAATCAGCTTCGTTACGGCTTTCAACAGACAAATCTCACGTTCGGCGGGGACTCTTACCCGACCTGCACGTCGACGAGCCTTCTCTCCTGTCCTTCCAGCGTCACGATCTCTGGTTATGCTGGCTATGGATTTGCAACAAACATCCCCCAGGGCCGCATCGTCAAGACAACGCAGGCGCAGGACAACGTCAATTGGAACATTGGCCGGCACGCCATCACCTTCGGTGGAGAGTTTGATAATCAAAACTCACCCAACACCTTCCTGCCCAACACCAACGGCGGCTACACCTTTACAGGTTTCAATCAGGGTTTGGCCGGCGTAGGCACTCTGAACCTGGCAAATGGCAACCCTAACATTCCGTTCCAGGAGAAGGACTACGCAGCCTACATCCAAGACGATTGGAAGGTCACGGATGCGTTGACGCTGAATCTCGGTATGCGTTGGGAGTTTTTCGGGCAGAGTGAAAATCTGTTGCACAACATCACGGTTGCGCGGCAGACCGGGCCAAATCCGATCTGGCTGACCACGTTACCGCTGAGCCTGACCACGCTGCCGCTGCTGCCGAACAACTACAAGAATTTCGAGCCGCGCGTAGGTTTCGCTTATAACCCCAGTTCCGCGAGGGGCCTTGTGGTGCGGGGTGGCTTCGCCATTAACCGCGATCCGCAGTTCTATAACGTGTTCCTGAACGTGTACTCATCCGCGCCGGTGGTTAACACCAGCGTCATCAATTGCAACGGCACAACGGTGAGCTGCCTTCCTGCAGGCGGCACAACAAACGCACTTGTAAATGCACAGAATGCGGCGTTTGCGCAGACCGGGGTCAATCCTGGGACAAAGTCGCAGACCAACGTCGGTAACCCGTTCACAAATCCTTACGCGGAAAACTTCAACCTGGGTGTGCAGTATCAGATTTCCAGGTTTGCCGTGGCTGAGGTGAAGTATGTCGGCAACCACTCACTCAAGAACTTTCAGTCACTGAACTCTAACCCGAACGTTTCCTCCAACCCTGGGGTAGGGGCATCAGGCACGCCGGCGGTCACGAGCTATAAGACGTTGTCTCAGGCGTTCCCAAACTTCTACCCGACATCCCTTGGCTGCACGACGGCCGGCTCGGTCGGTTTCGGCCGGCTCGACTGCAATCGAACGTATGAGACGACGCGCGCCAACACCGCCTTCAGCATCTACAACGCGCTGCAAACCAGCATCACCATGCGCGAGTTGAAGGGCCTGTCGGGGGTGGTGACGTACACCTGGAGCCGTACCGTCGACAATGCCAGCGAAACATACAGCACATTGGCCGGTGGGAATACGATTGCGGTCGCGCAAAACCCTTTCGATACCAACTATGGTGAACGTGGTGTCAGCGGACAGTCGTTTCCAAACGTGATTGCCGCTGGATTGACCTACAAACTTCATGTATTCGACGACCAGCATGGCTTTATGGGAAGACTGCTGGGAGGCTATGAAACAAACTTAATCTGGACATACAACAGCGGTCAGCCCTGGACGCCGTACCAGAATTACATCGCCAACCCGAACTCGGCAGCGCTTGCCAAAATACCGGCAGCGAACCTAGGAGCAGCACGGTACAGCTTCTGCGACTACTACTACAATAGCGGAGTTTTGGGTGCGGACACCTGCCGTCCGATCCTCTCGAATGCAAGTGCACCAATTGGTTCGGTTGCGATCAATGGGGGCCCAGGCGTCGGCTATCTTGACTGGGCAACAGGGAACGCGGTCTCGCCAACACAGGCGCATTGGCTTTTCAACAACCAATACGAAGCGAACTCCCGTGGCAACCCCTTCCCTGGCGTAGGTAGGAATACGCTACGTAGCAACACCGTCAATAACCTTGATATGAGTTTGTTCAAGACACTCCGTATCGCTGAGAAGGTGTCTGGTCAGCTTCGCTTCAACGTCTACAATCTTCCAAATCGCGCATATTATGGTACACCGGATGCTTACCTGCAAGACGCCAACCCAGGCGTTCATAGCAGTAACCCGGCTAGTGCACAATATTACTCGTCTTTCGGAAACTATCTCGCGAATGCCGGTGGCTCCGTGAGCACACCTTTCGGTCGCGGAACTCGCAACATTCAGGTTGGGGCCAAGGTTATCTTCTAGGGCGGAACGCAGCGAATAAAAGGGTCGGCTTAGAGCCGGCCCTTTGCTTTCTTTGCACATTGATCTCACTGCTGTTGCTGCTGGGCTTGCTGGTGATTGCGTCTGGGTGGGGGTACTTGTTCGGGGAGGGCTGTGGCTTTTTCTACGAGGATGGACCAGTCTTCCGGGATGGGAAGTTCGCGGTCGAGTTGCGGCGTGCTCTCGCTGGGGGTGACGCGGACGG
>CAZZWG010000029.1:0-22863 GCA_964657685.1 Verrucomicrobia bacterium Tous-C9LFEB
GTGCCGGTGAGGATGACGGGTTCGGGCTGGGGCTTGGGGCCGGGTTTGTTCGGGGAGGGCTCCGGGGGGCTGCCGGCCGCGGCGGGAACAAGAGGAAGGCGCGCGTCACGCAACGGGACGTGATGCTCGGGGCCATGCTGAAGGACGAGGCCACCTTCGAAGGCGTCCGGATTGAGGGGGATTTCTGGTTCAGCGGGGGCGCCGGGCGGGGTGTTGAGGTGTAGGACGAGGCCGGTGGCGAAGTCGGTGGAGAAGACGAGCGGAGCGCCTTCGATGGGAAGGACGACTTTGGGTTGAAGGAGGCAGGCGACCTGGTTGGCGTCGGCGGGGCGGAGTGGTGGTTCTTGCGCTTCCTGCACGCTGGGAAGGCCGATGACGAGAACGGATTTTGGATTGTGGAAGGAGGGTGGGGTGTTGAGGCGGAGGTTGAGGGCTTCGGCCTGCGGAAAGGCGATGGCGGGAATGTATTGGTACTGGGCGGTGTGGAGCGAGCCCATGAGGCGGACGAGATCGATGATGGCGCCGACATAGGCGGAGTAGACACCGGCACCGAAGGCCTGGGTGTAGCTGGCCTGGCTGATGAGGTCGGAGCTGGGGCCATTGGAGAGGGCGCTGGCGATGTTCTGACCGTGACCGTCGTCGAGCAGGGTTTGGGTGCCGGTCTGGGTGAGGCAGGTGAACTGGACATCGACGGGGTGTTTGAAGCAATCGGGGTTGGGTTTGAGGGCGAGGGTGCGGGCGAGGAGGTCGGAGCGGCGCTGGAGTTCGCCGGGGTCGGAGGGGGAAACGCGGCGGATGTCGGCGAGGTAGCGTTCGATGCGGGCCTGCTCGAAGCCGGCCTCGGCGAGGTCCTGCGAGGCGCGGACAAAGACGCCGGGGCGGCCGCGGACGGCGGATTTGAGGGTGCCGAAGTCTCCACCGGTTTCCGGAGCCATGAAGAGTACGGCCTGTTGGGCTTCGGCGGGCACGGTGATGAAGACACCCTCGTCGCGGACTTCCTTTTTCCAGGTTTCTATGCGGGAAAACCAGTTTTCCGGGGGCGGATTGGTGGTGCCGCGGAGGAAGGCACAGATGAGGAGGTACTTGACGGACTGGGTGGCGGGGAGGTCGGGGTGCAGCCAGAGTTTGTCGCCGGGCTGAAGGTTAGGGACGGAGGCGATGGGCAGGGTGATGTTGCCGCGGGTGACTCTGACGTCGATTTTGGGACCGACCAGGTCAAAGCGGCCGTCAGCGGCGAAGGCCGGCGGGGTGAGGCAGAGCAGAAGGGCTGAAAGGAGCAATCGCCGCATGCGCGTCACCATGGCTGGAGTTTAGATGAGTTGGGTGGGGGAAGGTGTGCAACGTTGGTGGGAAGGCGGGTGCCGCGGTTGCCGGAAACGGCATCTGGGCACCCTTGTTGTGTTGATCTTTGCGAAAGGCAGGCCTGTCTACTGCGCGCTGTGGTCGAGATGACAGCCCGATGAGGTTGGTCGAGCTTAGTGCTGCCCGCGGGTGCGGTGGCTGGGTCCGTCACTTTCGACGGAGCCGTCGCGGATGGAGATGACGCGGTGGGCGAAGTCGGCGATGTCGGGCTCGTGGGTGACGAGGACGATGGTGTTGCCGCGGGCGTGGAGTTCGTCGAAGAGGGCCATGATCTCGACGGAGGTTTTGGAGTCGAGGTTGCCGGTGGGTTCGTCGGCGAGGATGATGCTGGGGCTGTTGACGAGGGCGCGGGCGATGGCGACGCGCTGGCGCTGGCCGCCGGAGAGCTCGTTGGGCTTGTGGTTCATGCGGGTGCCGAGGTTGACGGATTCGAGGACGGACTTGGCGCGGGCGATGCGCTCGGCGGAAGGGGTGCCGTTGTAGATGAGGGGGAGCTCGACGTTGTGGAGCGCGGTGGCGCGGGCGAGGAGGTTGAAGGTCTGGAAGACGAAGCCGATTTCCTTGTTACGGATGCGGGCGAGTTCGTCGTCGTTGAGCTTGGAGACGTCATGGCCGTTGAGCCAATAGCTGCCGTAGGTTGGGGAATCGAGGCAGCCGATGAGGTTCATCAGTGTGGACTTGCCGGAGCCGGACGGGCCCATGATGGCGACGTACTCGTTGTGGCGGATGCGGATGTCGACGCCGCGGAGGGCGTGGACTTGTTGGTCGCCCATCTCGTAGGTTTTCCAGATGTTGTCGGTGACGATGACGTCGCCGGTGTGGGGTCCGTCGGCGTTGCTTCCTGTGCGTAGTTCAGGGGTGAGCTCGGCGAGGGGGGCGGTGGTAGCGGCCATGCGGTCTCCTGCGGTGGGCGGTTCGCGTTGGGTTCGGGCTGACCACCCGGGGGCTTCAGGTCCAGGTTAACTTGCAGTGTCGGGGGTGGGAGTGGCGGGAGCGGTATCGTGTTTGACGGCCTCACCGCTTTTCAGGGTGCGAAGGGTTTTGTAGCGGCCGGTGGTGATCTCGTCGCCTGCTTTGAGGCCGGAGGTGACTTCGATGTCGGTCGCGCCGGAGATGCCGGTGGTCACGGGAACGAAGTTTACGCGCAGGGTCTTGCCATCGTGGACGACGACGTAGACGCCCTCGGTGGTCTGTTCGTGAGTTGCGGCGGAGACGGGGGTGCCGGAGACGGCGCCGTGATTCTTGAAGAGCTGGGCCTCGGCGGCAGGGTCGCGTTCGACGAGGGATTGGATGGGGATGGAGAGCACGTTGTTCTTGTGCGCGGTGGTGATTTTCGCGTTGACGGAGAGGCCTGGGCGGAGTTCGGCGTTGGATTGGTCGAGGGTGACGACGACCTTGAAGTCCTTGGCTTCCTCGGTGCCGGTGGTGGACTGCGAGGTGGCGACGCCGGTGGTGCGGAGGAGTGCCTGGTCGCCGACTTCAGTGACGTGGCCCTTGTAGACGCGGCCGGGGAAGGCGTCGACGGTGACATCAGCGGACTGACCGAGCTTGAGGTTGACGATATCGGTCTCGTCGACCTTGACCTCGGCGGTGATGACGCTCATGTCGGCGAGGGTCATGAGGGTGGAGCCCTCGGCGTTCTGGATACCGAGGACAACGGTTTCGCCTTCGCGAACGGGGACGTTGGTGACGAGGCCATCGTAGGGGGCGCGGCTGACGGTTTTATCGAGGGAATCGTAGTTGGAGCGCTGGGTGGCGATGGCCTGGTTGACGTGGGCGCGGGCGGACTGGGTTTGGGCCTGCGCCTGGGCGAGGGCGGCCTGGCGTTGCGCGAGGGTGGCGACCGACATATCGTAGGCGGCTTTTTTGCTGTCGAAGTCCTGCTTGGCGATGAGTTTGCCGTCGAAGAGCTGCTGGGCGCGTCCGAAGTCAAGCTGCTTTTGCTCGAGGTCGGCTTTGCCGGCTTCGACGTTGGCCTGCGCGGTATTTTCGGCGGCGATGTAGGAGCTGACGTCGGTGCGGCTGGAAGCGATGGTGGCCTGCTGCGCGGCGACGGTGGCTTCGGGCTGAACGTTTTCAACGGTCGCCAGGACCGCGCCCTTCTTCACGTGGTCGCCCTCTTTGGCGTAGAGGTGGGTGATACGACCGAAGGAGGTGGCGCCTACGTTGACGTAGGTTTTGGGTTTGATCTGGCCGGTGCCGCTGACGGTGGCGGTGAGGTCCTGGGCGGCGACCTTGGCGGTGGTGACGGGGGTGACGTTGCCTCGGCTATGCAGGACTGTACCGACGATCACGCCGGCGACGAGGAGGATGGCCACGATAAGGAGAACTGTCTTTTTCTTGTTCATGAGTCTCGGGCTGGGTTCTCCAGCGGGGGTAGTGATGGAGCGTGGTACGCAGCGGGGGCGGGGCTGGTTCCCACGGTTTCAGGAAAGGACGAAGAACTCCTCATCAGGATAGCAACGAAGCTCGGGGGGCGGAGTCTAAAAGGTTGAGAAGAACCACCCCAGACCGTATACTGGTGGCGTTTCCCCCTAGGAGTTTGGCCACAATGCGCCTTCGTTTCTTTTTCGCTTCCACTGTTGCTGTCATCGGCCTCGCGATTCCGGCCTCGCGCATGTGTGCGCAGGACCCGCAGGTGCCTGATAACGGCACAGTGTCGAAGGGTGCACCGGTGGAGGAGCGTCCGGATCCGCTGAAGCGGCGTTTGAGCGACCACGAGGAGGCGCAGCGCCGGAAGAGTGTGCGCAACGAGTTAAGCCCGGAAGACAAGAAGTGGCTGAACGAGGACGTTCGCTGGATTATTACGGACGAAGAGGCGCGGGCGTTCAAGAATTTCTCGAATGAGGAAGAGCGGGAACAATTTATCGAGATGTTCTGGCAGCGGCGGAATCCGAATCCGGACAGTCCGGAGAATGAGTTCCGGGATGAGCATTACGCGCGGATTGCGTATTCAAATGAACATTTTGCGGCGGGCAAGCCGGGATGGATGACGGATCGCGGGCACATCTATATTGCCTTTGGGAAGCCGGACAGCATTGATTCGCACCCGTCGGGCGGATCGTATGAGCGGCCGATGGAAGAGGGCGGGGGGAACACCTCGACGTTTCCGTTCGAGGTGTGGCATTACCGTTACCTGGCCGGAGTGGGCGACAACATCGATATCGAGTTTGTGGACACCTGCATGTGCGGGGATTACCACGCGACGATCGACCGCTCCGAGAAGGATGCACTGAAGCACACGCCGGGCGCGGGCCAGACGATGTACGAACAGATGGGTATGGCGAAGCAGGCTGACCGGTTTACGGGTGGTCTGGAGCAGCTGGGGCCGGGACCGATGTCGGCATCGCAGAACAGCAAGCAATTTGACCGGCTGGACACTTTTGCGAAGTTGATGGCGCCGCCTCCGGTGAAGTTCGCCGACCTGGACGAGTTTTTGACTTCCGGCAAGGTGCTGACAGGGCCGCCGTTTCTCTTCGATGTACGCACGGACTACGTGAAGTTGACCAACGATACGGTCCTGGTGCCGGTGACCCTGCAGATTCGCAATGGGGACATGACCTATAAGAGCAAGGATGGGGCGTCGAGCGGCGTAGTGAATATTCTGGGCCGGGTGAGCAACATCAACCACCACGTGGTGCAGACATTTGAGGAGACGGTGAAGTCGGACTCGCCGACGGATCTGCTTTCGCATGAACAGGCGAAGAACTCGGTGTACTGGAAGGCGCTGGCGTTGGCGCCGGGCCGGTACAAGGTGGAGATTGCGATCAAGGACGTCAATCGGCCGGATCACGTGGGCACATGGAAGCGGAGTGTCGACGTTCCCAAGTTCGACGATGACCAGCTGGGGCACTCGTCCCTGATTCTTGCTGACCATATGGAGCGGGTGCCGTCCAAGGATGTGGGCACTGGAAACTTTGTTATTGGCAACACCAAGGTCATCCCGCGCGTACCGGCGACGATTTCGACCCCGGTCATCTTTCATCGCGCGCAGAATTTGAACTTCTGGATGCAGGTGTACAACCTGGGGATTGGCGACAACAAGCGGAACGACGCGACGATCGAGTACCAGATTTTAGAGATGGTCACGAACAAGCAGGTCCTTGATTCGCAGGAGGAAGCAGCGAAGCTGAATCCGAATGCCGATCAGCTTACGCTGGAGAAGACGATGCCGCTGGCAAGCCTGGAGCCAGGCCGGTATCAGGTGGTCATCAAGGTCAATGATGGGGTGTCCAAGCACTCTATCGCGGAGAGCGCGCCGTTCATCGTCGAGCAGTAGATCGGGCAACGGGTGGTGCTTAGGGTTTTGGCTTCGCCCACGCCTGACAGCACCGGCGGTGGTGCGGTCTCTGCCGAACCGCGAGTGATCCGGACCTTGGAAGAAACAGGCGCGAGGGTATTTAGCGCGTGAAGCTGGTTTTAACGACGCTCGCTGTAGCTGTGGTGCTTGCCGGTGCTGTGCGTCCCTGCGCGGCGTGGGCGGCGGACGGGGCGGTCGTTCGGGGTGTGGTTCGCGATGGCCACGGGGTTCCGCAGATGGGGGCCGTGGTGGAGTTGCTGGGACCGGATGCGGTTGTGCTGGCGCGTGCCTTTACGGATGATCGCGGGCGGTATTTGCTTTCCTCGAGTCTGCCGGGGAGCTATGCGCTACGGGCTTCTGCGGCTTTTCTCGTTCCGGTGGTCAGGAGCGACATCCGACTGCGAGCGGGCGCCCAGGCGGTTGCTGACCTGACGATGACTGCCATCTTCGAGGCGGCTTCCTGGTTGCCAGCGGAGGGCCGGCGCTCGGGCGAGGCCGCCGATGACTGGCGGTGGACGCTGCGCTCTACGGCGAATCGACCGATGTTGCGCCTGGTTGAGGATGATGGAACGAGTGTTGGCGGCGATACTTCCTCGAGCGAGGCGCAGCCGTCGCGGGCGAAGTCTGAGGGGCAGCTGGCGTTTGTGGGTGGGGACGGGACGTTTGGGAAGGGGGGCGCGCGCGAGGTTTTCTCGCTGGACCGTGCGGGGATGGACGGCGGGATCTCGGTGGTGCGGGCCAGTTTGGGAAGTGCCCTGGCTTCTGGCGTGGGGCCGTCCGTGGCGGTGGCGGCGGGTACTGAACGCAAGAGGATCTTTGGGGGGGAGACGCGGGTCTTTGTCAGTTTCTCCTCGAACCCGGAGTTACAGACGAATGCGGGCCCTGGCCTGGAGGTGCTGCGCACCGCGGCTACCGAGCGTGTCGCGCTGGGGGATCTGGTGGCGATCGACGCCGGCACCCTGTTCACGGCGGAGCGCCTGTTCGGCACTCGGTTCGAGTCTGCGCCTTACGTTCGGGTCGCCTTCCGGCCGTCCCCGGAGCTGGTGGTGGAATATCGGCTGGCGACTGATAGGGATCTGCAGAAGACCGAGGACCTGGATCATGTGGACCTGCCGGAGCAGGCGCTGAGTGATGGTGAGGGGCACCCGCTTCTGCAGCGGGGGCTGCACCAGGAGATCGCGGTCACCCATCTTGAGGAGAAGCGCGTCGTAAGCCTGGCTGTGTATCGGGATAGCGTGCCTTTTGTGGGTGTGAGCGGCGGTGGCCATGTTCCCCTGCAGGGTTTAGGGAGCTTGCCGGTTCTGGTGGATCCAGGTACGGGAACTTTCCGTTTGGCCCTGCCGGGGTATGCGGCGGGGGATGGAGCGAGGGCTACCTGGACGCAGATCTTTTCCCCTGTGTTTTCTGCGTGTCTTCAGGGGGAATTTGGTACGGCCCTGACGAATGACATGGGGCTGGATCGGGTCAGCGATGTGGCCGGGCAAATGAAGGCCCGGACTGTCGCGGGCCTGGGTGCATCGGTTGACGCACACGTGAAGAGGACGGGAACCGCGCTTGATGTCCGATACCGATGGCAGCCCAGGCGTTCCCTTTCGCAAGTGGATGAGTTTGACGCAGCGCCTGGGGATGCTTACCTGGGCATGCGGATAGAGCAGCGCCTGTGGGCTGGGAGGCGTTTGCGGGGAGTACGGGCCGTTGCGGAGGCGACGAACCTGCTGGCGCAGGGATATGAGCCTTTGCTGGGCGCGGATGGAGAAACGCTCTTTCTGGCGCAGGTGCCGCGGGGTCTTCAGGGTGGGCTGGCGTTCACCTTTTAGCGAACTACAGCTAAAGTAACAGCGGCAGCATTACTAGAAGTGTAGTTTTCAATCGCGCCTTACGCTAAAGTTGTAACTGTGTGCGCGAGACGCGCATGGCTGCAGGCAAGCTGCTGCCCTATACTTTAGGAACCTGATCGACGAGGGATTGAATGCCGAAGCGGCGCAGCAGAAGAGAATCTTCGCGGAAGAAGACCATGCGAACGGTTGTCGCGGCAGTTGCGTTGTGCTCTGCCATGAGCTGCGTGGCTCCCGTTCTTTATGCCTCCGACTGCAGCCGGTGGGTTGCCGAGTACAAACAGGGCATTCTTCAGCGGCGTGCGGCAAAGCGGTTGGGCGCGGCCAGGCTACGGTTGACTGCGATGATCCGGCCGCCGCAGCCGGCGGTTCACCATCCCATGCGCCGGCCTATGGGTCCTTTGGAAGCGTTGCGGCGGTTTCAGGTCGACTGTGGTGATCTGGAGACGCCGGAGCTTGCGCCGCAGATGCCCTCCGTCCCGATTCTTCCGGCTCCCCTGAATGTAGAATTCCCACTCGCGCCGCCGCCCGACCTGCCGGCTCCCCCGCTCACGGAAGTGGCGGAGCTTACGCCACCCGTCCCTCCCCTGGTCGACGTTCCTATCACGACAACGCCGTTCGAGAGTGTACCTGTGGTGTCACCGATTCCGGAGCCCAGTTCGTGGGCGTTGTTGCTCACGGGCGTCGGTGCCGCACTTTGCTTACGGAAACCGAAACAGACGGTTTAGGTTAGTTTCGGATCATGAGAAGAGGCGCCCCTGACGGGCGCCTCTTCTTGTTGTGCCTGTAGGTGGGTCGATCTAGAGGCCGCTGGTCGCTGAGGCGCTTCCCATCCAGAGATCGACCTGCGTGTTGATTGCGACTTCATCGTGACTGCGAAGAACGATGCCGGCGATTTCACGAGCAAGGGTTCGACGAAGGGAGGGAGCATTCCCGAGATCGAAGCGGTCGCCCCGAAGGAACGTCTCGCGCTGTTCGAGGTGTGTGTCTGCCGAGGCATCCAGGAGCGATTGGTTCATCGCGAAGGCAGTGTAGTCGCGCCAACCGTCCTCTCCACAGACCATGACGAAGTGCCAGCCGTCCGGGACGTGAAAGGAAGCAGCGGCGGTCCTGACAGCCTGAAGCTTGGCGTTGCAGGTGGTCTTCTCGGCGGCAGAGAGATGGGCGAGGTCGCCACCCATGCAGAAGCGCGTTTGGGCAACAGCGGAGGCGCAGAGAAGAGCAGCAGCAGCAAGAGGGGCAAGTCGCATCGTTTTAGAGAATGTCATGGATCCCAGTCAGAGCAATATGATCTGGACTGAGTGTAGGGTTAGCGAACTAGGTTCGACTTCACCCAAACGGGGGAGGTTGACGGTCAGAAGCGGCAACGTTACATTACCTTTTTCGCGTTACCAGTTACCTTCTGGATCGTTTTTGCACACTCTCCACAGATGGTCCTCAGGAGCCTATGGAAAAAGAGAACGGGACGGCCTGAGCCGCCCCGTTTCGGTGAGATTTGAGTGTTAGCAGCGAACCACGTGGGATGCTGCGATGCCCTTGGTGGCGTTCCGTGAATCGACAACGAGTTTGGCGTCGCGGACGATTTGCTTGTAGTCATAGTCGGAGTGATCCGTGACGATCAGAACGCAGTCGTATTGGCCAAGATCCTCAAGTGGAGTGGAGGTCATGTTGAGGTTATAGTGCCGACCGCGACCTATGGTTGGGTGGTAGGGGTCGTTATAGAGCACCTCGGCACCTTCGTGGCGAAGGAGTTCGATGATGGTGAGCGAGGGGGATTCGCGGAAGTCGTCGATGTCTTTTTTGTAGGACATGCCGAGCATGAGGATGCGTGAGCCGTTGAGGCATTTTCTCTGCGTATTGAGGGCGCGGCCTACCTGTTGGACGACGAAGTCGGGCATGGCTTCGTTGACCTCACCGGCAAGCTCGATGAAGCGCGTGTTGAAGTCGTACTCTTTCGCTTTCCAGGAGAGATAGAACGGATCGATGGGTATGCAATGCCCGCCCAGACCGGGTCCGGGGTAGAAGGCGTGAAAGCCGAACGGCTTCGTCGCGGCGGCGTCAATGACTTCCCAGATGTCGATGCCCATGCGAAGGGAGAGCACCTTCAGTTCATTGACGAGTGCGATGTTGACGCAGCGATAGATGTTCTCGAGGAGCTTGGTCATTTCCGCGGCCTGGGTCGTGGAGACGCGGACAGCGCGGGTGAAGATGGCTTCGTACAGGGTGCTGGCGAGTTCTGCGGCAGTGGTGTCGTGTCCGCCGACAACTTTGGGGATATCCCTGCGGGCGACATCGGTGTTGCCTGGGTCTTCGCGCTCGGGGGAGAAGGCGACGTAGAAGAAGCTGCCCTCGTCCGGGCTGTTGTTCTTATGTACTTTGAGGCCAAGTGCGTTTCCGGACTCAAGGAGGGGAATGAGGATATCGTCGGTAGTGCCGGGGTAGGTGGTGCTCTCGAGAACGACCAGCTGTCCTTCCTGGAGCCAGGGAGCGACGGAGCGCGCGGTGTTTTCGATGTAGCTGAGATCAGGTTCGCGGTGTCCGGTGAGGGGCGTGGGTACGCAGAGAATGATGGCGTCCTGCTCCGTGAGTTGTGAGAAGTCGGAGGTAGCAGAGAAGCGCTGGCTGCGGGCCTGTTGAATTTCCTCGGCGGGGATGCGGAAGATGTAGGAGCGTCCGGCCAGGAGGTCGTCGACCTTGCGGGTGTCGATGTCGAAGCCTGTGACATCGAAGCCTGCGCCGGAGAGCAAAAGCGAGAGCGGAAGACCGACATAGCCGAGGCCGATGACGCCGATGCGGGCTGTTCGTTTGTGGAGGCGCTCCAGGCGCTCCGCGACGGTAGACGAGGTGGTCTGCATGATTGCTGTGGGCATCTCGCTGTCATTATTGCACCTGGGCATGGTGTTCCAGCCCCTTAAGGGTGGCATACTCTTGACGCGAGGGTTGTAGCTTTCGGCGGGGTTTGGGGGATCTGAATCGAACGTTGGTTGGATTGCGTTCCGGGTCTTTGGCATGGAGGCTGGGAAGAAGCGCGCGAAAAGCTCAGGTTGAACTTATGATGGAGGAAGCATGGCACGGTATCTGATTACAGGCATGGCGGGATTTATTGGATCGACGCTGGCCCACGCGTTGCTGGAGCAGGGCCACACGGTGCAGGGCATCGATAACCTGTCGACTGGGCGGATGGAGAACATCGAAGACATTCTGTCGTCAGTTCAGTTTGAGATTGCGGATTTGCAGGATCGGCAAGCGATGCGATCAGCGTGTGAAGGTGTGGATTTTGTTCTTCACCAGGCAGCACTGGCTTCCGTGCCGCGATCAGTGAAAGATCCGCTGGGGTCGCATGAGTCGAATGTGAATGGGACGTTGAACCTGCTGATGGCTGCGCGGGATGCCGGGGTGAAGCGGATTGTGTATGCGGCTTCTTCTTCGGCGTATGGGGATCAGGAAGGCCAGGCAAAGCAGGAGGACATGACGCCTCGACCTCTTTCGCCTTATGCCGTACAGAAGCTTGCATGCGAGCACTATCTTCAGGCGTTCTGCCGGGTGTACGGGATGGAAGGGATCTGCCTTCGCTATTTCAATATCTTTGGTCCACGCCAGGCGGCTGATTCGCCGTATTCGGGCGTGATTGCCCACTTCATCTACAACATGATGGCGGGTGAAGTGCCTACCATCCACGGCGACGGGAGTGTGAGCCGTGACTTCACCTTTGTGGGGAATGCCGTTCAGGCGAATCTGCGGGCATGTACAGCGCCGCGTGAGTTTGCCTATGGGCGCGTTTATAACGTGGGTACGGGACAAAGCCACACATTGAATGACCTTTATCGCGTGCTGGCGAGCCTGTTTGATTTCAACCAGGCGCCGAAGTACGGGCCGGTGCGGGCGGGCGATATTCCTCACTCGCTGGCGGACATTCGTCGCGCGAAGAGCGAGTTGAGGTATGAGCCGGCGTCCGACTTTCGTGCGGGGCTGGAGCAGACTGTGGCGTGGTACCGGCAGGAGAGTAGGACGGGCGTATTAGCCGCTGCACACTAGAGCTTCTTCCCGGGAGGTTGGATCGCCAAAGCGGCTTCGCTTTGGCGATTGCCATTTGGGGGGCGTACGTTCTATGCGGGGTAGGCGTTCAGCTACTGTGCGCCACGGCGACGAAGGATGGTTTTCACGGTCTCGAACATGATCAGAAGATCCAGGCCCAGGGATGCGTGCTTGATGTAGTAGAGGTCGAATTCAAGTTTCTGCCGGGCCTCTTCGAGCGTAGCTCCGTACCCGTACCGCACCTGAGCCCAGCCGGTGAGGCCGGGACGGATGAGGTGGCGCAGGTAATAGAACGGGAGATGCTCGGAGAGCATAGGAACAAATTCCGGCCGTTCCGGGCGTGGACCGACGAAGCCCATGTCACCGCGGAGGACGTTCCAGAGTTGGGGAATTTCATCGATGCGTGTCTTGCGCATGAACATTCCCCACTTTGTCACGCGGGGATCGTTTTTTGTAGCCCATCGTGCGCCGCCGGCTTCCGCGTTGGTGAACATGGAGCGGAATTTGTAGACGTAGAAGTTGCGGCCGCCCACTCCCACGCGGGTCTGGCGAAAGAAGATGGGCCCGGTGGAGGTGAGTTTGATGAGCAGAGCGACGATGGGAAAGAAGGGGACAAAGAGGAGCAGCCCGATACCGGCAACGACCATGGAGACGATCTGGCGCGTGAATTGATGCCAGCGATTGATGCGGAAGCCGTCGCTGTAAAGGAAATTACTGGGGCGTAGACCGTCCAGTTGAATTTTGCCGGAGAGTCGCTCGTTGAGTTCGTTGGAACGCTCGACAGTGAAGCCGGCGAAGCGAAGGTTGAGTAGTTCCTGAACGGGTAGCTCATCGCGAGCGTCTTCCACGGCGACGATGATGCGATGGATGGGCGGTCTGGTGCTGGAAAGGCGGTCGAGTGCTTCGATCCAGTGTTTTTTGCGCCCTGGCTTGTCGAGGTGCTGAACGTCGCTCCAGCCAATCACTTCCATGCCGAGTTCCTGGCGTGTGCGGAGACATTCTACGAGGGCGGCGGCCGTGTGACCGGAACCGAGGATGAAGACGCGGTCACGGAAGAAGGTGTGACTGACGACCCAGTCGTAGAACCGTCGCCATCCGATGAGGGCGGGTGTGAGCAGGACGAAGGCCAGCGCGTAGACATAGGGCGAGATGGCCATTTCCGGATAGAACTTGATCAAGCCGGAGAGCAGGAAGCAATCAAAGGCGAGTACAAGGAGGATGCGGAAGTAGATTTCAAGCGGAGCGGAGACGATCTGCGGTTCGTAAAGGTCGAAGTAGTAGGAAAAGATGAGGCTGGCGATGGTGATGCCGGCGATTTTGGCATAGCCCTGGTCGTAGTCCAGGGCTATGGAAGCGTCGAGTCCGCCCAGGAGCGCAAACGTAGCTATCAGGAAGCAGCTGCTTACCAGGATGGCTTCGCTGAGAAGCAGGACAACGGTTCTTGTCGGGTAGTAGACGTTGAGAAAGCGGATCATCTTGCGGCAGAACTCCGGCTACGCTTCCGTTTTATAGGTATCGTAGCCGCCGTAGTAATCCCCTTTCAGGGGCAGCTTGGGTACTGCGTTGAGTACAACGCCGATAACGGGGGTTGTTTTGAACTGCGCCTGCGCCTGCTGCGCTGTTTTGAACCTGGTGTTGCCGCCGCGCGCGACGAGCACGACGCCATTACAGGCGCGTGCCAGGCTAACGGCATCGGAGACAAGGTTGACCGGTGAGGAATCTACGAAGATCCAATCGAACCATGAACTAGCGGTGGCGATAAGTTCCGCAAAGCGGGGATGGGCTGCGAGATCACCGGCGTTGTCAGCAAGGCGACCGCCGGGAACGAACGTGAGGGCGGTGAGACCGGCATGCAGTGGAGCGTGGCGGTTTTCGGTTTCGCAACGCTGCATAACCTCCAGCATAGACTTTTCTCCGGAGAGATAGTCGGACAGGCCAGGGTCGCCTTTGGTGCCGAGCAGTTTGTGAAGGGAGCTGCGGCGCATATCGCCATCGATGAGGAGTACGCGATTCGATTTATGGCGAGAGAAGGAGAGAGCGAGGTTGAGTGTGACGAAGCTTTTGCCTTCGCCAGGGAGACCGCTGCTGATGACGACGGACTTGAGGGGAGCGGCATCACGAGCTTCAAGGATGTGAGAGCGAAGACTGCGAAACTGCTCGATGCTTGCTCCCCGCTCTTCGAGGGCAGGCAGGTAGGGAGTAGCGGGCTCCCAGGGGAACTTCGCGATGGCGGAGAAGTCAATGGGCTCCAGCATCTGCCCGAGGGCTTCGTCCGAAGTGGGGGAAGCCTCTACGTAGGTTGGGCCCAGGGGGTCCTGTTCAGCGGGGAGGGTCTCTGCGATTTCGGGATGCAGGAGATTATGCATGGCCCGTGTCGCGGCGGCCTCCGGCGTTCTTTCCTCATGGGAGACGGTGCGTTCGAGCTCAGCGCGAAGCAACGCTTCATAGATTTTGCTCACGATGCCTGCCTCTTCGGTTCGTTGGATTTGGGCGTTGCGGGGCCGGAGACCGGCGTTGGTTCGAGGACGAGATCGCGTTTCGGCGAGGGCGCCTGGGTGGCCGCTGCGTCGTAGAGCATCGAGGCATTGTCTTCGAGATTGAGATCTTGAATGGCCGCGTAGGCTACGCTTGCGGGGATCTGGCGAAACTGATCGACATAGGCGAAGATCAGGGCATTTTCGCAGATCAGGTTGATGACGCGCGGGATGCCATGACTCGCCCTGTGAATGAGTTGGATCGCGTCAGGAAGAAAGATCTCCGAAGTCGAGCCGGCGATGCGAAGGCGTCCGGCGATGTATTCCCCGGTTTGGGTCAGGGTGAGAGTCTTGGTTCGGCACCACAGGGCGATGCGCTGCCGAAGCTGGCGCACGCTCGGCTGGCGGAGTTTATCTTCAAGTTCCGGCTGACCGGAGAGTACGATCTGCGCCAGCTTCTGGGATGAAGTTTCGAGGTTGGTGAGCAGGCGGATCTCTTCGAGGAGTTCCCAGGAGCAGTTCTGCGCCTCATCGACGACGATTACACAGATTTCCCCATCGCGGTAGCGATCGATCAACCAACGATTGAGTTGGAGGATCATGCTGGCCTTGTTGCGGCTGACGGGTGTCAGACCGAAATCGCTGAGGACAAATTCGAGGAAGTCGATGATGTCCAGCCGCGGATTGAAGATGAAGGCGCTGTGGATGCGTGTGCGATGCAGCGCGTTCAGAGTATGGCGCAGAAGGGTCGTCTTGCCGGTGCCGACCTCGCCCGTGAGCACCATAAAGCCTTTGCGCGAGGCTATGCCGTGCTGCAGGCAAGCGAGTGCTTCGCGCGTGTGCGGCATGAGGCACAGGAATCTTGGATCCGGGTTGATTGTGAAGGGTTCGGCGTCGAGATGAAAGAACTGCTTATACATAGGTTAACCGTGTGCATCCGCAAGCTGCTTCTTCTTACTGAAACTAAAAAGCTGGAAAAGTCGCTTGAACCCTTTGCGGGCGCGCATTTCGGGCGTATCCGAGATGGGGATGAGCCCGAGAGTTGGAAGGTTTGTGAAGGCCCAGACATCGCGTTCGTTGCGGAGTGTGGTGTCTCTGTACTCGAGCAAGCCGGAGAGCACAAGGCCGAGCACGAGGCCGAAAGCTGCTCCCGAGGCTGCAAAGATCGCTCTCTTCGGCGAGAATGGCGCGTCGGGCAGATTGGCAGCGTCGATGACCTTGAAGTTCTCGCCTTCCTGCCGTTTTTCGAGGTCGGTCGACATTTTTGCGGTGTTCATCTTGGCGAGCAGATCGTCATAGGACGCCTGCCCGGTCTGGTAGTCACGCGTGAGCTGCTTGTATTGTGCCTCGATGACGGGACTGGACTGGAGCCTGTCCTGATAGCTGTGGATGCTTGATTGGATCTGGGCCTGCTCCTGGCGTTTCTCCTTGATGCCGAGGTCATCGGAGTTGAGCTGCGCGCGGAGTTGTTGGACGGCCTGACTTTCGCGGAAGGCGGCAGGCGCACCCGGATTTCTGGAGTTGACCGGCGCTGAGGACTGCTGCGACATCTTCTTTCGGAGGTCGGCAATCTTTCGTCGCACCGCGATCACTTCAGGGTAGTCGGCGGTGTAGTGCAGGGTAAGATCGGCTTCCTGCGTCTGGAGTGTCTGCAATTCGGCCTGTTCGGCTTCGAGTGCGGGGTTGGGGGCGTTGCTGATGGCTACGGGACCGCTGGGGCCGGAGGGGAGCGTGGACTGCGTGGCCTGCGCGAGAAGCGTTTGCGTGAGGCTTCGATCCTGCTCCATGCGGGCGAGTGCCTGGTTGGCGGCTTCCAGCTGGGTATTCAGGCTGGTGAGCATGCTGGAGTTGGAAGTTTCTTCGCCGGGAAGACGACCCATATACTTTTGTTGAAATTGAGCGAGCCTGGCGTCCTGCTCATCCAGATTGTGCTTGGCGGCATCCAGCTGTGCGCGAAGGAAGTCTGTGGTTCCCTCGGCGGACTGGGCACGCAGCGCGAGATTCTGGTTGGTGAACATGGACGTAATTTCAGTGCAGACGGCCTGGGCGGTCCGCGGATCGCTGGCCTTGAAGGAGATGTAGAAGCCAGGCAGGCCCCGCCCGATCTCCGAGTGGATTGGTTTGATGTCGATGTTCTTGCGCATCAACTCGATGCGGTCATCCATATCCATGTGCATTGTGCTGAAGAGGTTGTAGTTTTCGAGGATTGGTTGAAGGCGCGACCGGCTCATGATCTGTTCTTTCAGCGTAGCGAGCTGGCTGTCGAGATCTTCAGTGAGGACCGGTTTGACGTAACCTTCGGACACCTTTTGGCCTTCCACCAGAACGAGGGTCTGTGAAAGGTATTCTGGCGGGATGGTGTAGCTGAAGGAATAGCTCACAATGGGCAGGACCAGTAACGGAAGGAGCACAAGCCACCAGCGGCGCTTGAGAATGGCGAAGTAGTCTTCCGGAACGAGCGGGCGGTGTCCAAGCATGGAGATGCTCTCCTTATTTGTTGAGCAGGATGTTGCGTGGGGAATAGGTGATGCCGATGCCGACGGTTTGGTAGAGGCCGTTGAACGCATTCGGGACATCGAAGGCTGCTGTGGATGCGCTGGTGGTCTGACGGGCCAAGGTATAGCTGGCGTAGGCGGAGAAGTAGCGTCCCAGACCGCGGGTAGCCTGGCCACTGAAGCTGAGGCTGTTGCCGTTGTAACCGAAGAGGCTGAAGTCCGGCAGGGCGGTGGTTCGGGAATAGCCAAGGTCCCCGGAGAGGGCCCAGGCGCGTCCGAACTGCCGGTGGGCCGCAAGGATGACGTTGTCAGAGAAGGAGCCCGGAACGACGCCGGAGCCGTTGTTGACGCCTCGCGAATAGCCGAGGGAGTAGCTGGTCGTGCGGGTGCTGTAGGAAGCGTTCGCGCCAGCGGCGAGCTCAACCGAGGTGCCGTTATAGGCAGCGCTGTTGCCGCCGATGATCTGCGGCCCAGCGTAGGCAGACGTGGTCAGCCTTCGCGACCACTGGTGCGAATACTGGACGGTCGCACCCTGGGAAGAGAAGGAGTAGAGCGTACCGGGATAGGAGAAGTTGGAGTAGTTGTAGTTGCCCGACAGAGAATCCCGGACACTGAAGGCGTAGGTCAAGCCTGCCGATCCACTTTCGGTTGTGCTGTTGATGCCGATGCCTGCGTTGTCGCCGACGAAGCGCTGAAGGGCGTAGACACCGTTCGCCTGTGCGGAGAGGTGACCTGTGAGTTCCCGGCTGACGGTCAGCGTGGCGGTATTGCTCACACGCGGACCGTAGTTGGTGAGCACGCCGATACCACTATTCGGACCGATGGAGATGGGATCGACGCCGACGTCACCCACGCCTGGAATGCCGGAGAGGCCTGCGACGGGGCTTTCGGGCAGATAGCTGACGGCATCAGCGATGTTGATCGTCCAACGCTTGGTGCTGAGGACCTGGGAGAAGGAAAGGGACTGGAAGATGGTGTTGGGTTGGCCTGAATTGGCGATCAGGACGCCGCCGTCGTACACGGCGCTGAACGGGTGGAACTGGCTTTTGGAGACGTAGGCGAGATCGCCCGAGAGGTTGGTGGTGTAGCCCACGCCGTTGTTGCCATAGAAGCCATTGGAGAAGAATTCCCCGGCGGTAAGGCCGTAGGTGAGACTTCCGCCGATGCGGGGCAGAGAGAAGCCGGGTCCGGGCGGTGTGGCGCCGGGATCAGCCGGGATGGACTGTGCGCGCGCTCCAGCAACGCACTGCAGGAGTACGGCCAGGACAGGAAGGGAAGCGCCTTGCAGGGATCTCTTCATGGGATCACGATCGTATCGCCGGACAGCAGGGTAATACCCTGCATATCTCCATCCTTGATGGCCTTCTTATAGTTGAAGGGGATTTTCTGTTGCTTGCCCGCGACTGTTCTTAGTATGTAGATGTGCTTGAGATTGGCGTAGGGTCCGGGGCCGCCCGCGGTGGCGATGGCCTGCAGGGGGGTCATCCCGGGGGTCATGGGGAGCGGACCGACTTTGCTGACCTCTCCGACGAGATAAATTCTCTTGCTGTTGATGGCGAGCACAGAGACGGTGACGTTGGGGTCTGTGATCAGTTTTTTCAGACGGGAGGTGATTTCTGCGCCGAGCTGGGTGGGCGTCAGTCCCGCGGCGGAGATGTCGCCGATGAGGGCGATGGAGATCATGCCGTCCGGCCGAACGGGCAGATTGGCCGAAGAGAACTTAGGCTCATTGAAGACGTTGACATCGAGGTTGTCGCCAGATCCGATCACGTAATCGGGGTCGAGCGCGCCGTGAGCATCGGGCGAGGCAGCGGGCGTCGGGGCAGGGGACGTCTGGGGTGGTGTGGCCGTGATGACGGGATGTGCGCCGATCTGCTGGCTTTGGCAGGGAAGCGTGGCTGCGCCAAAGAGCAGGGCGACGGAGGTGGCAGCCGTGATGCATCGCGTGCGGTGTACAGTGTGCGTGGCCCGGGGATCTTGGCACAAGGTTTCAGCTAGACCGGATTTCATACGTATACGCAGTTTCTCTCCTTGGGTGGCTGAAAACAAGTGTTCTTCTGAAATCCTCCTACAACTAACGTGTCGTGGGGCTTACCAATGGTCCATGGAAAAAGCCGTAAAACGCGGTAAGCTGATGTGCGTTGGAAGACTAGTATGATGATGTGTCCTCTGTGTCCTTAGACGTGTCCAAAGTGTTGAGCAGTTCCGTGTCCGCTTCTGCGTCGGCCGACCCGCGCCTGGTTGCCAGCCCCTCGGCCGTTCCCGGGTACTCTCGCGGCGGGAGCCTGTCCCGTGGAGGAATTGCCGCGTTCTGTCTGTTAGCGCTGCTGGTGACATTGCTGTATAGCGGCGTGGCAACAAAGCTGGTGGCGGACTGGTATGACCTGCCGGATTTCTCACATGGTTTTTTGATTCCGTTTTTTGCGGCCTACCTGATCTGGATCAAGCGACAGGAGATCGCCCAAACGGTTGTTCGACCGAGTTGGGCCGGTTTGCCGTTGGTGCTGCTGGGCCTACTTTTGTTGCTGACGGGCAGATTGGGCGCCGATCTTTTTCTCTCGCGGGTCTCCTTTGTAATTCTCGCGGCGGGCGGGATCTGGATGACGTGCGGCCGATCGATGCTGGCGCAGTTCCGGTTTGTACTTTGGGTGCTGGTCCTGGCGATTCCGCTACCGACTGTGCTGTTCAATCAGATTACGTTTCCGCTTCAACTGCTGGCCTCCAAGCTGGCGAGCGGGTTGCTGCCGTTTGCCGGAGTGCCGGTTCTGCGGGAGGGCAATGTGATTCAGTTGCCTGTCATGCAGTTGGAGGTTGCCGAGGCCTGCAGCGGGATTCGATCTTTGCTGAGTCTCTTTACGCTTGCCGTGATCTACGGCTACTTCCTTGAGAAGAGTGTGGCGCGGCGGGTGATTCTGGCTGTTGCGAGTCTGCCGATTGCTGTTGCAGCCAACGTGGCGCGCATTTTTGGGACGGGTCTCTGTGTGCAGTATTGGGATCCGGACAAGGCCATGGGCTTTTTCCATGAATTTTCAGGATGGCTGATGTTCCTGGTTTCGCTGTTCTTCCTCTACCTCGTTCATCTTGCCACGGGCTGGTATTGGGGCCGGCACAAGGAGGCTCTCGCGTGAAAAGCCCGCAATTCTGGAGCTTGATCCTGTGCCTTTGCGCCACTATTTTTGTCATCCATATCCGCGGGGATGTCGACAAGGTTCCGCCGAGTGCACCTCTGGCCGGGATGCCTGCGACTTTTGGTCCATGGATAAGCCAGGATATTGCGATCAGCCAGGAAGCTCTTGAGGTTCTGGGCAAAGGCGATTTTCTGAACCGGATCTATACGCAACCTGCGTCGACTGTCTCGGGCCAGGGCAGTGGGGTCCCGCCGGTACAACTGTTTATCGCTTACTTCGCCACCCAGCGGTCCGGGCAGTCGATTCACTCTCCGCAGAACTGCCTGCCCGGCTCGGGTTGGACATTTGTGACTTCCGGAACGACGACTTTCAGCGACCGCACGGGCAAGTCCTACCGTGTGGGCGATTATGTGATTGCCAACGGGCGGGATAAAGAAGAGGTCTTTTACTGGTACCAGTCACACGGCCGCAGTATTGCCAGTGACTATGCGGCGAAGTTGCTCATGCTGACCGATGCGATTCGGTATGGGCGCACGGATGCGGCGCTGGTGCGGTTAATTACAGAAATTCCATCCAATCAGAGCACCGATGTCGCTCATGCGCGTCTGGTGGATTTTGCCCAAAAGGTGACTCCGCTGTTACCGGCGTATGTGCCGAACTAGGCGTGAGGTTCTGCGAAGCGAATGCAAGTTGAAGAGGTAAAGGACGGCATGAAGAGGCAAATTCGGAAGAGGTCTAGTCACATTGGGGCAGTTCTTGGGATCTCTGCGGCTTGTTTGGGGATGAGCGGATGCAAGCACGATCCGAACAAACAGAAGCAAAAGTACCTGGAGAGCGGCAAGCACTATGAAGATGAGGGCAAACTGCGCGAGGCGGTGATTCAGTTTTCAAATGCGCTCAGGGTAGATAAGAACTTTTCTCCGGCGCACTATGAACTGGCGAAGACCTACATCCAGCTGGGGTCCCTAGTGGCCGGGTACCAGGAGCTTCAACGCACGGTGGCGTTGAGTCCCAGCAACCTGCAGGCGCGGCTGGATTTGGGAAACATGCTGCTGGCGGGTGGGGTACCGGACCGCGCGAAGGAGCAGGCGAAAGCCATCCTTGCCGCGCAGCCCAACAATGCGGATGCGTATGGGTTGATGTCGAAGATTGCGTACAAGCAGGGGGACAAGGCAGAGGCGCTCAAGGACATTCAACAGGCGATCGCTTTGAACCCGAACGACTCGAAGCTTCATATTTCGCTGGGGCTGCTGGAGTCGCAGAATCCGGAAACGAAGGGCGTGGGTGAGGCTGAGTTGCAGAAGGCTGTCACGCTGGATCAGAAGAATCCAAGCGCGCGGCTGGCCCTGGCGGGCATGCTGGCCAACAAGGGCGATTTCCCGGGCGCGCAGCAGCAGGTGCAGGCGGCGGTGGAGGCCTCTCCCAAGGATTTGCAGGCGCGGGTTGCGCTGGCGGAGCTGTATCTTCACTCGGGCGATAAGGGCAAAGCCGAGCAAACCCTGATCGACACGATCAATGCGATGCCGGACAAGGATCAGGCCTCGGAGATTTTGCTGACGTACTATGTGCGGACGCAACAGCCTGACCGAGCCGAGACGGTGTTCACGGACCTGCACGGTAAGTATCCCAAGAGCCTGCCGGTGCAGATTACCTACACGCGTGTGCTTCTGGGCAGGAACAAGTGGGATCAGGCCTCTGACTCGTTGAAGAGCCTGAGCAAGAACAACGGGAACAATCCCCAGGTTGCGCGCCTGAACGCCGAATTGCTGTTGCACGATGGCAAGCCCCATGATGCGCTGACACTGCTGCAAAAAGCTTCGTCAAACGCTCCGGATGATGTGCGTCTGCAGCTTCTGCTTGCACAAACAGCGCTGGCTACGGGCAATCAGAGCGCAGCGGAAGCGGCCTTTCAGCAGGCAACGCGGTTGGATCCGCAGAGCCTGGACGCGGCACGAGGGCTGGCACAGCTCGCGAGCGCGCGCAAGGATACGACTCTGCTGAGTCAACTAGCAGATAAGACAATCAGCAAGCACCCGAATGTACCGGATGGCTACATCTGGCGCGGCTCGGTGGAGGGTTCACAGCAGCAGTTCAGCGAGGCGGAGGCGGACTTTCAGACTGCGTTGAAACGTGATCCAAACAATGAGGCGGCGCAGATCGACCTGGCCGAGCTGGAGTTACACGACAAGAAGACTGCGGAGGCGCGCACGCTGTTGGAGGGGGCGTTGGGGCGGAACCCCAACCTGCTGCCGGCCTTGAATATGCTGGTGGCACTCGACCTGCAGGATAAGCAGCCGGATAAGGGTATCGCGCGAATCCAGGCTCAGGTGGCGAAGTCGCCCAGCAATCCGGCCTTGTATGCGGACCTGGCCGAACTGCAGATGCGGACGAGAGACTTCAACGGAGCCGCAGGAAACGCGCAGAAAGCGCTGCAACTGAACAAGGAATATGCGCCGGCGGTGGAGATCTACTCGCAGGCGGCGGTGGCGCTGGGCAACAGTGACGCGGCTCTTGCGGCCTGGCAGACCTGGCTAGGTACCCACCCGAACGATGCCCGGGCGGATACGCTGGCCGGCTCCATCGAAGAGACGAAGGGCGACGTGAACAAGGCGATGAGTTACTACAAGAAAGCGCTGCAGCTGGATGCACAGCAGGCGGTGGCAGCGAACAACCTTGCTTACCTGATGGTGGAGAACGGGGAGAACTCCGACGTGGCGTTGACCTATGCGCAGACTGCGCGACGCGCTTTGCCGCAGGCTCCCAATACGGCGGATACGCTTGCCTGGGTTTACTACCACAAGGGGACGTACTCGCTGGCGAAGGATCTGCTGGAGGATGCGACGAAAGAGGATCCCAGCAATGCGTCGATTCACTACCATCTGGGGATGACGCTGAGCAAGATGGGCGATAAGGCAGGGGCGACGACTGAGTTGAAGAAGGCGTCGGATCTGGCCCCGAACAGCCAAACGGCGAAGCAGGCGAATGATGCCCTGGGTCATCTGGGCTGAGATTTAGCGGTCACGTTCGCGCAGGGGCCCGTGTGTCGGGCCCTTGTGCTTTAGGTGGTGACTGAACGCAAAGGATGGGGCGTGAAGGGGAAGCGCGTGCCGAGTTTTTGGTGCGAGTGGAGTTGATGTGGACGTGCAGGAATCGCTGGCTGGATAGAGGAACTGGCTGTTTCTACGATGGCTTGGCTGGAAATATGCGAGAGAAGGTGGAGACAAAGGAAGGGCG
>CAZZWG010000029.1:22873-22999 GCA_964657685.1 Verrucomicrobia bacterium Tous-C9LFEB
CCCCCCCCTTCTCGTGTTGGTGTGAGGTTAGATGAGGCCATCCGCGTTGCGGCGCCGCATGAGGAGCAGGCCAGCAGCGCCGACGAGGCCGGTGCCGAGCAGAACGAGGCTGTTGGGCTCCGGAGT
>CAZZWG010000030.1:0-16750 GCA_964657685.1 Verrucomicrobia bacterium Tous-C9LFEB
GTGGACGGGGGTGGCGTGGAAGAAGCGGCGGAGTTCTTCGAGAAGGAGATCGGCGGTTCGCTGCAGCGACGCGGACACGACGGGGTTGCTGCCGAGCGATGCCGCCGGGGAGAGACGGCAAGGGAGCGAAACGGCGGAGGCTTCGGTGAGCAGATCTGCGCGACGCTGGCCGGTGAGTCCGCAAAGGTAACAGGCGGCGTCAGGATGGGGAGAGAAAAAGGTGAGGCGACCGCCTTCGGCGGCTTCGCCCAGCACACCTGCATCGAGGAGGGGAATGCCCAGGGCGCGTGCGGCCAGAGTGGTTTCGAGACGGGCCAGCGCGTTGTCTGTGCATGAGATCAGGAGGTCCAGGGAGCGGAGATGGCTCCAGCTGACGTCGGCAATCTCCACCGGATGCGGGATCCAGCGAGATATGCTCCCGGTGCCGGAAAGGGCATTTAGGAAGCCGGCAGTGATGCCGGCTTTGGAGGTGCCTAACAGGGCGCTGCCATGCTGAGCAACGGCCTCGCTGTAGAGGTAGCTGAGTGACACATTTTCTGGAGAAAGAATGTCCGGATCGACGACTAACACGGTACCGAGTGCATGGCGTAGCGTGACGTCACGTGCCATTCGTAATGTAACTTCTGTACCCAAAGCTCCAGCGCCGACGATGCCGAATTGCAGGAATTTACCCAAGTGCAACGCCCTTAGTGGATAGTTGGAAAGCGAAACGACCTTTTCGCTTTGAAGGTACAACCTCCGTCCATATTTGTTTCTCCAACGAAGCGCAATCCCCAAACTGGTAGTTGACTCCACCTTATCCTCTCTGCTCCATTGGAAGCGCTAGCACCCCGGCTCATGAACCTTTACCGCGGCCTCTATTTTTCAACGCTCGTCGGCATCACGGGAGGCCTGTTGGCCTCGCTGCTGGGGTTGCTTGCGACGCTTCCGTTTGCGGATAGCGGTCTGCCGTTTCTGCCTGACACGCTGCACCTGGTGCTCTTTGGCGTGTGCGTCGCCGTGCTTCTGCTTTTGCATTTCGATCGCGTGCTGCTGGGCAAGGTGCGGGGCTCGGCCATTGGCTGGGGTTTGCTGCTGGGTGGGGTCTCGGGGGTTCTGGCTTCGCTCCTGGCATATGGCCTGCGCGCGGGTATCGCGGTGAACTCCCCTGCCCTGTACCGCCTGGCGGTGTGGTGCCTTTGCTGCTCGCTGATCGGGCTGGGCGTCGGTCTGCGCTGGGTGCAAACGAACCGTGCCAGGGTGCTGCATACGTATGCGGGCGGGCTGGCGGGAGGGCTGCTGGGGGGCGTGAGTTTTGTGCTGTTTGCGCCGCACGTGACAGCGGGCAGCTCCATCGCGGGGCTGATGCTGGCGGGCGCGGGAACGGGCTTTGGGGCGGGGATCGCGCCGATCCTGGTGCGGGAGGGAATGCTTCGATTCATCAGTTCAGGGGACGCCCGGGCGCAGAACAAACTAGGCAAAACACGAAAAGTGTGGGAGCTTGAAGGGGACGAGTCTTACATCCTGGGCAGTGCGTCCACACCTTCGCAGGGTGGAACCCGCTTCCAGCAAGGGGCCGATATCTTCATTCCTGACACATCGATCGCGCCTCGTCACGCAGTGATCTTCTCCAAGGATGGTCGCCACTTTATTGCGCGTCATCCGGATGCGGGCGGCCCGGAGGGGATAGCCAGGTTCGTGCTTCGCATCAAGGGAAAGACCGTGGTCACCTCCCAGGAGCTGCACCCTGCGGATGATCTTCTGGTAGGCCGTACCGCCCTCCGCTTCGAGAGCCGAAAGGAGGGTGAGTGAGCCGCTTCCCTCGCATCCTCCGCAGCTTGACGTTTTGCTTCGTGGCTGTGACCCTGCTTCAGGCACAGGACGCTTCGCCGCGCAAGCCGGTTCACCTGCGAACCACGACGCCACCGGCGCTGGTGGACTGCGCCCCGGTGACGCAGGTGCCCTGCATGACGGCCGGGGTGACGCCCGTGGACGAGGCCGGCAATCCCGCGCCGGTCACCCTTCCTGGGAATGCCGAGCTTGCCAGGGACATCAAGCTTCGCCAGGGTGAACATGAGATCACACCCTTCTACGCGAGTGCGGGCCTGGGGCCGGATGCGCAGCAGCACAGCAATGTGGCCCTGCTGCTGGTGGACATCAGCGGCAGCATGAATGAGCCGGCACCGGGGAGCCCATCGCGGTTTGCGGCGGTGAAGAGTGCGGTTGCTGATTTTCTGACCGGCATGCAGGAAGGGACAGACCGGATTGCGATTGTGCCTTTTGAGAGCCACAACGTGATCTCGACGATCCGGTCGGCGGTGTATGCCACGACCAAGAACGATGCCCTGGCGCAGTTGAATGCGCTGCCCGCACCGGGGAGCAAGAACAATACGGCGTTGTACCAGGCTGTGTTTTCGGGGGTGCAGTCGTTGACAGAGGAAGTGGCGTCGCTGCGGCGCGAGGGGCATGATGGGGCGGAGTTGCAGCCTCACCTGATCGTCATGACGGACGGCAAGAACGAGGTGCTGGCCGGGGACGATGCTCAGCTTCTGAATGGCGACCTGGGACTGCAGCAGGCGGCGGCGCAGGTAAGCGCATCGCACCTGGATGTGATCGGAATTGGCTTTGGCGACCAGAAGGCGATTGATACGGCGGCGCTGCAGCGGCTTTCGCGGCGGTTCTTCTATGCAGCGGATGCGACGCAGTTGCTGGCAGCGCTCCATTCCAGCCGCTTGGCGTCCAGCCATGAGATTCAGATGACCTGGCTGCTGCCGGAGAATAACCGGCTCGCGCTGATGGGGCATGATCCGGAATGGACTCCGGAGTTGCGGATGGGGGGACTTCCGTCGCTGACGGGCGATGCGATCCGGTTGACGGGGCCTGCGACGAGCGCGCCGGTGTATTCGCGGAAGGCGCAGGCGCCGGAGTTGCAGGCGCTCATTGCGGTGCAGCCATCGACGGATTCGGGCTGGTCGGTGGTCCTGATTTATTACCTGCTCGCGCTGGCGGCCTGTACGCTGATGCTGGTGCTTTGGTTCTGGGTTCCGCGACTGGTCTGGGGCGAGCGCTACCTCCAGGCGGTGCCCGCACGCTCAAAGCGCTGGAGCAATGAGCGCCCGGCAGTGACGTCGGCGTCGGGTGTTCAGATTCGTTCCAGTTCCCTGCCGGATGGTTTTGAAGGCGCCGCGATGGCGGGGGGCGGACCCACCCAACGCTCGGCCGCACAGACCACGCAACTGCAACCCCGGGGAGAGTTTTCCCGCACACGATTGACGTTCGATCAGAAATGAAGGAGACCCTGCCATGCCTCTCGTAAAAGTTGTTCGGAAAGGCGTAACGCCCTCTGTTCGGAAGGTGCCGACATCGACGGCCGCGGCGATGCTGCCGATGACACTGGATCGGGTGGGCGCGGAAGCGGCAACCGAGACAGAGGATCTGACCAAGGTGGAGGATCTTGCGGACGCCTTCCGGAAATTTGCACCAAAGCTTGACTTTCGTGGAGCCGCGGGACCGGAGGAGACGGAGTTTCGCGCGGAGGTGCAGTTCCGTTCGATCAAGGATTTCGATCCTGAAAATCTGCAGAAACGGCAGGAGGTTCGGGACGAAGAGGGCAACGTGACGTATCTTCGCAACGACGTTGCCGACCTGAAGGCAAACATTGATTTGCTGTACCGACTGAAGGACCGCTGGAAGTTACCGGCAATCCGGCGTGCCTGGGCAAATCCAGCGCAACGTGCGGAGATTGTGAACGCTTTGAGCAAGCTGCGCGGCGAGCTGGAACGCGTCGCCGAAGGGGAGAAGTAAACCATGGCCGAGACACAGACGCTCACCCGCACAACCGATCAGATCCTGGGCAACAGCTCCGCACGCGAGTTATTGCAGGACATTTTCGCGGATCTTCACCCTGGACTGACGAATGAGAAGCGCGAGATCGCGAGCATCTTTTCAGCGCAATCCGCGCGTGATTTTCTGGGGCAGTTGACCAACTTTGAGGAGCTGATCAGCGCAGAAGACACCTATGAAGGAACGGTCAAGAAGCTTCAGGGCCAGATCGACAAAGCAGAACTGATCCGTGATGAGTTGCTGGCGCAGGTGTTCAAACAGGTGCGGCCGCTGGAGAGCTCCTACAGGCAGCTGCAGCTGTTCTTTGAGAACACCAAGGTTGGCGACGGGAAGATTCGCAAGCCGGTGGAGCTGTTCATTCTGAACGCTGATCCGAAGGCGATGCAGGATATTTTCTCGATGAACATTGCCGCGCTGGAGCACTTTGTGGTGCAGCGCAATGACAACTTCAACTTCCGCGACGATATCTGCAATGTGGTTGTGCCGGGATATTATCCGCAGCCCATCCGCGAGAAGCTGGAGCAGATTGCCAACGCGTGGGGCATGCTGCTGATTGGCGACCTGGACGACGAGAAGTCGTTCAAGAATGTGGAACGCAACTTTCTTCCCGGCGGCAAGTATGAGTTCCTGAAGCGGCCCGAGGACCAGGCGGCGTCTGACGTGTGCCTGATGGGCTACCTGCAGTTACGCGCGCCGCACTGGTTTGAGTCCAAGGACGACGACATGGCGGATGGTCTGTATGGACCGCCCTCGCTGGTGTTTGCGGGTGCGGTTGCGCGTGCGGATGATGCGCAGGGCATGGCGCAGGGTCCGGTGGGATCGCGGTTCGGACGCGTGAATGGCGCAGCGAAGGCGCGGATCGAGCCGCTGATCGGCGAGATGGAGCATCTGTCGATGGAGCGGCAGCTGATTCCCATCATTCGCGACGCGGACAACCACCTGTGCTTTTATGGCTGCCGCACGCAGGCCGATGATCCCTACGGTGTGCTGAAGTTTTTCACGTCGTACCGGATTTTGCGGTACCTGGAACGGTGCTGCCGTCACTACCTGCTGCAGGTTGCCGGGCAGGTGCTGACGCGGGACTTCATGGATGGGCAGATCGAGACGCCGTTGAAGCGGCTGCTGGATGAGCAGGTGGAGCAGGGCACGATTCTGAGCTATGACCTGTTTGTCGACAAGGACTCAAACAAGCGCATGCAGGGGATCTGCGATATCACGCTGAGCGTGATGCCGACAGGGCCTGCGGAGACCTTTGTGCTGAAGATCGATGTACCCGAGTTCAGCCGTCCGGAAGTACCTGCACAGAAGTAGGGCCAGACCAACCGAAGCGCACGAGGGAATGCACGATGGGCCAGATACGTGTTGGGTTTCAACGGGTCTCCGCGGGGTCTGCCGCACGGCAGGCGGAGGAAGAGGCGAGAGAGTCAGGCGCACCGCGGTCGATGCGCATCCAGGGCGGTTCTGCGGCGCGTGCAGCGGAGGAGGCTAAGCGGCTTGGACTGGAGCCGCGGCAGGGTGCCTCTTCGTTCTCGTTGCGGGCGCAGGGTGGCCGTGTGGTGCGTACGGATGCGGGAGCGTCGGCGCCGGTGCACGCGGGGGAAGAAGCGGCGGTTTCGTCCGATCCACGGGCGAATCTACAAATTTCGGACCTGCCGCAAGTCAAGGCTGGTCCTCTCGACGTTTCACATGGTGTCCTGCCTCCCCGGGTCAGCCATCCGCCCGACGTCATGGGCCGGCTGCAATCTTTTTTTCGAGGGATCTTCCGTTCCGAGGACTCCCCCCAACCGTAGTTTGTTGCTGTATTGACGCAGTCTCATTCAGGAGAAAAACATGGCAAATCCGTACCGCGCTACTGTGACGATCGACGGCCAGAAGTTCCAGGCCGTGACGACGAGCGTGAAGTTCAACACAGCCAAGGATCGCGCCGGCGTCTCGCAGATGGGTTCGCTGGCCACCAAGATCCGTGTCTGGGCCGATCTTCATGATGATGTCAACCTGCCCTTCTCGACGGTCAAGCATCTTTTTGACCTTGCGAACGTGGTGACCCGCGACAAGATCAAGCCGATCAAGATTGAGTTCTGGAAGGATGATTCGCAGCAGGACGCGCTGATCTCCTACAGCTTCAATGGCTGGATCCGTCGTTTTGAGACGTCGAACCCGCTGGACTTTCTTCCGAAGGCCGGGGCGGTGGCGACCGAAGATCTTCTGGCGGAGGGCGCCGCGCCCAGCCTGAATCACATGCTCGTGCTGGACCTGGAGCCTGCGTTGAACCAGCAGAATTTCCAGGACGTGAAGATGAGCAACTAGCTCGATCGACGCGGACATGCAGCACAGTCTGCCCCTGATGATTTTGAGAAAGCTTACGCGCACTGAAAGGAAAAAGTATGGCAGCTCCCTACCGCAGCACCTGCACCATCGACGGCCAGAAGTTTGATTGTCTTTCCATCTCTGTAGCCTTTGCCACCGACAAGGACCGGGCCGGCATGCCGCAGATGGGTTCACTCTCCACGACCATTCGGGCCTACGTCGATTTCCATGATGACGTGAACATGCCGTATTCCACGATGAGCAGCCTCTTCAACATGTCCAACGTGGTGACCAAGGACAAGGTGAAGCCGATCAAGATCGAGTTCTGGAAGGACGACTCGCATCAGGATGCGCTGGCGGCTTACAACTTCAACGGGTGGATCAGCGGATACCACACGCTGAACCCGTACCAGAGCGACGAACAGCTCGCGGATACGGACCACGCCGGAGTGAACCATGTTCTTGTGCTGGATCTGGAGCCTGTGATGAACCAGCAGAACTTCAGCGATATTGCCCTTACGAACTAGGTAACGGAGGGATGGGGGCCGAGACGTCTGCGGCCCCTTCATTTCTCGCCTTCGTGGGTTGTTGTTCTTTGAGGCTTGTTTTGTATGCAATCGCTGGCTTTTCCCATGCGGCTTCAGGAAAACGGTTTGCTGCAGCGTTCGCCCCAGGCGGCCTCTGTGGTGGGGCTGCTGCAGTTGATGGCACGGACCCCGCGGGGATCGTGGGCGGGTTCCCCTGTCTTCGGGTTGCGGGACCTTTTTGAGAACAGCAAGCTGCGCGCCGACACCGCGAGGCTTGCGATGGAGCGAATCAACGAAGCGCTGGTGGACCTTGATCTGCGCGGCTACACGGTGACCGAAGTGGTGCGGGAGTTAAGTCCGGGACGCGAGACGGATACGTACTCCATCGTGGTGGAGATTGCGGGGCAGAGTGAGGGCTTCAGTACGAGCGTGGTGTACGAGCCCTAGGGTTCTGCGGTTGCCGTGTAGGAAAGGGTTTTCGCTTTGAGTTCGCAAACACCGACGGTGCTGGAGATCGACCGCAAGCTGCGTGACGACTTTCGCCGTCGCGTGAAGGACTTCGGCGTCAGCACGGAGGTGACGGATCCCCTGCTGGCGGTGCTGTTCCGGACGGTGGCACAGCAGATTGACCAGGTGTACAGCGATACGGCGCAGCTTCGTCAATCGCTGCTGCACGAGTTGATGAGCGGGCTGCATCTGGACGCCTACCTGGCGCGTCCGGCACAGGCGGTGGTGCGGCTGTTGAATGATCTGGGGGAACCGCGGACGCTGCGTGCGGGCACGGAGGTGAATGCCGTCGCTTCGAGCGGCGAACGAATGCTGTTCAGCCTGGATGCGACGGTGGAGGTTTCGCGCGCGCGGCTTGCGATGGCGCTGAGCTACCAGGACCAGAGTGTGCGTCTGCTCTCCGGTGTGGAGTTGAGTGAGACTGTGCAGGCGCTGCGGCCCTCACTGGAGGCGGTGCCTGTCAACCTGGGGCCGCAGCCGGCGTTGTTTCTGGCGATCGAGGATCTGCCTGCGTCGCTGCTGAGCCGGCATGGGATTTTCTTTGAACTGGGCCCGGGAACCTACGCGGTGGAGCACGCGCTAAGCCATGAGCCATGGTGGCTGTTTGGGGAGGATGGTGAACTAGGGGGCGAGGGGCTGCTGCGGCCGCAATGTGCCGGCGGAGTGTGGAAGCTTGCGTTCCAGGTGGCGGCAGCAGCAGAGAAGACAGACGACACAGGTGCGCCCAAGATGCCGGAGGGGTTCTACAGCGGGCGGCAGTTCCTGTTTCCGGCGATGACGGAAGGCCAGCCATTTCTGTGCCGCGCCCCGCGGTTGCTGGAGCCGGTACTGGCGAAGATGGTGGGCCGGGATGCGGGAACACTGCTGGCCCGGCCGCGGGTCTGGATCAAGATACCGATGCCGCCGGGCGTTCCTGCGCTGCACCATGCGATCAACGGGATTCTGCTGCACACGATGACGTGCTCAAACGTGTTTGTACGCAACCAGACGCTGCAGTTTGCGCGTGACGGTGTGTCTGTTCCGGTGACGCGCGCGGGTGGAACGCCCGAGCACCTGGTGGCGCCGATCAGCGTGATGAGCGTGGATAACGAGGCGTATCTGGCGGGCAATCGTCCCGGGGCCAAGGCGTCAGTGGGCCGGTATGAGATGACCAACGGGCGGTTGACCGTGCACCCTGGGAGCCATGCGGACGGGACGCGGCACAGCGCGGCGAATGTCCGGCTGTGGCTGACCAACGGAACGCTGGGGAATCGCGTGGGGCCGGGCGATATCACGGGGTTTGCCAACGTTGCGGCGCTGGCCGGGGTGCGCATTGCACCAGTGACGGCGGCGTCCGGCGGATCGGATGGCGAGGAGATGGCGAGCGAGGAGCGGCGCTTTGCGGATGCGCTGCTGACGCGTGGAAGGATTGTGACGAAGGCGGACCTGGAGACGGCGGCGCTGGCCATTGACCGGCGCATTCTGCGGGCGGAGAGCAGCTCCGGCCTGCAACGACGCGAGGGGGGCATGCGCCGGGTGGAGAGGCTGCAGGTCACGCTGGACTCACATGGCTTCAGCAAACCCGAGGTGGAGTTGCCGGCGCTGAAGTCGCAGATGGAAGGTGCGCTGGGTGAGCGGCTGGTGCAGGGATTGTTGCTGGAGGTGAGCTTCTCATGGAGCTGACGGCTCAGCCTGCGGAGAGTGGGGCAGCGATGGAGGCTGGGGGCGTCGTACGCATGCCCGCGCTGGCCGGGGGCACAGCGGCGCATGCGCATACGGTGGACTCGGCGCTGGTGACGCTGCAGGCGCTACGGATCGGCGCGCACCGGATTCATCTGCATCGCTCTGGCAGGAGTGCGCACCAGGCAGGCGCGGTAGTACGTCAACGTCCGGCGGCGGGAACTGCCCTGACAGCGGGACACATGGTGGAGCTGGAGATTGCGGGGCTGGGGTTCACGCAGGCCCTGCCGGTGGGCATGTGGGACTCCGGGGGCGAGGCGGCGGCGGGGACCCGCGAGTTGATGGAGCCGTTTGATGATCCTCTGGAGAAACTACGGCACTGGTTCCATGAAGGCGCTCCGCTGTTCCGCATTGGCGCGGAGGACAAGAACGCGTGCGAGCGCTGGCTGGGGCTGTTCGGCATCATTGCGGAGGAGTGGCCGGAAGCCCTGTGGTACAGGCTGGCGGCGTTGATCGCGAACGTGCCGCAGATGGCGTGCTCGGAGGAAGGCTGCGCGTTTGTGCTGGGTGTGCTGCTGGGGTTGCCGGTACAGGGCTTTCAATACCGGCCGGTCCTGGCCCGCATGCCGGAGGCAGCGCTCTCGCGGCTGGCAACGCGGGCCTCCCGACTGGGCGTGGATCTGCTGCTGGGGGATCGGGTGGAGGATCTGGCGGTGACTGCGATTCAGATTGGGCCGGTGCCGCTGGCCGCGTACGAGCGCTTCGCGGAGAGTGAAGCAGGTGGCGCCTTGCTGCGCAGGGTACTGGAGCTGTTGATGCCGTTGTCGTCCACTTACGAGGTGGAATGGACGGTGCAGGATGCGTCACGCCCGCCGCAGCTGGGCAACGCTGCAAGGAATGGGCGGCTGGGTGTGAACAGCCATATGGGCGCGGCGTTGCCGGTGAGTGCCGAGGCGGTGCTGACGCAGGAACACGGGCCGCGGGATGGTGTACAGAGTGCATTGCAGGAGTTGGGGAACAGGATATGAGTGAGTGGAAGCCGGAGACGGGTGAGCTGTACTTGCGGTCAGTGAACTGGGAGCATGGCATGCTTCTGACACCGGAGCATTTTCTTCGGCAGGAGCGGTATTTCGAGTCGCTGACGGCGTGGGGCATGCGCTATCTGACGGACGCGACGGGGCTGGTGGGCGGCGGTGTGCGTCTGCCCGAGAGCGACCTGGGGACTGTGCGTTTTGACCCCGAGGTGACGCTGCATGAGATGCCGGAGTACCTGGAGATTTCGGTGGCGCGGGCGCGCGGGGTGACGCCTTCGGGTGCGTTGGTGGAGGTGGATGCGACCGGGGTGTTGTCGACGCGCTTCCCGAAGGAGCAGCTGGCGGGCGTGGCGGAGTCCGTGGTGTATGTGGTGTGCGATCCCGGCGACCGGGTGAAGACGGATGGGGCGGCGGACAGCTTCAATCCGCAGATGCGTACGGAGCGCACCCCGGCATATCGCGTGGCTCTGCAGGTGACCGCGGCGGAGCGAGCGCAAAGCGTTGCCGTGGGGAGGGTTCGGCGGCCGGCGAGTGGGATGTATTTTGAGGCGGATACACAGTATGTTCCGCCGTGCGTGGCGGTCTCGAGCCACTCGGAGTTGATGGCAGGAACGCGGCGGATTCTGGATGGCGTGAACCGGCTGGCTTCGGGGTATGCGGAGCTGCACCGTGCGATGCGGGAGTTCATGGTGCTGTTTACGGAGCGCGGTTTGGAGACCGAAGTGGACCGCGACTCCATGCAGTTTGCGGAGCGCATGGTGCTGGAATTGCAGGATACGGCGTATGGGTTGCTGGATCGAACGCAGACGCCGGAGCAGTTCTTTGCGCGGCTGCGCAAGATGCTGCATTCGGCGGCGATCTTTTTCGACCTGGCGCCGGGCATGCAGCAGTACTACGACACGCTGCGGGAGACGGGCGAGAGCGAGCTGGTGGGTCTGATTGAACTGCAGAAGCACACGCTGCAGATGGGGCGGACGTTGCGCCTGAGTGAGGATCTTGGCCTGGAGGTGCGCAAGGCTTTGGGTTCGCTGACCGGGCTGGAGCGGCTGGAGCGCGCGCTGGAGGGCAAGTACATTGACTTCCGCAGGAGTGCGACGCTGGAGAGCACGAACTTCATCTTCGACCGCGGGGGCAAGGCGCTGTACAAGCTGGCGGCGAGGCCGGCGCGCGTGCAGGGCGTGGCGGATGATATGACGATTTTCTTTTCGAATCTGCGGCTGGAGGGGCGGGATCGTTACCGGTTGATCCTGGTGGGTGACCGCAATGCGCCGTGGCAGCGGGGGACGTCGATTGGCGCGGAGGTGCGGATCAACGAAGGGTCCGGTTTCCGGCGCGAGAGCCTGATCCTGACCGCCGATGTGAAGCTGGAAGAACAGTACAACCTGGAGTTGGATTTTGAGGCGCCGGATGTGCCGACGATCACGGACTTGCGGGTGACTGTGCCGGCGTATCACACGGTGCACACGGCGCTGCTGTTTATGCGGCACCGGTTCTATGCGGGCAGTCGCGAGCCGGCGGCGGGAAGGCTGATTGAGCGGGAGAAGGAGAAGGGGTTTGCGGAGGCACCACCGCCACCGCCTCCTCGCGAGAATGGAGGGGGGCGCGAGAGCCGTCTGGATGCGGCGCGTGCACCGGAGCCGGCTTCCCCTTACGGGCGCTCTGCCCCGCCGCCCGAAGCGAATGTTTCGCCGGCGGCGACGGTGCAGCCACCATGGATGCCGCGGGATGCCGGGACTGCGCAGAACAGCGGCCCCGAAGATACAACGCCGAAGCCTCGCCGCAGACGATTGGAGTAAGTGATGGCCCTAGATCTGAGTAAGCTTTCTGACGAGATGGAAGCGGCACTTGCCGGTGCGCGTGCGTTGGCGCAGGACCGCCACCAGGCGCTGATCCAACCGGAGCACCTCCTGCTGTTGCTGCTGGAGCCGGAGACGAGCAGTTTGCGACGTGTGGTGGAGGCGAAAAACATCAGTTTGCCGCCGCTGCTGGATGCCCTGTCGCGCCGGGCGGATCAGACCTCACGTCAGCGGTTGGAAGAGGGGCGGCGGCCACTTGCGTCGCAGACGCTGCGGGCCTTGCTGGCGGAGGCATTTGAGATCTCCGACAAGCGGGGGCGGGTTGCGGCGGAGCCGGAGGACGTGCTGGCGGCTGCGATTGGGGGGACGAATAGCGAGTTGCGCATGGAGTTTCGGCGGGCAGGTCTTACGCTCGAGGATCTGCCGGAGCCGCCGCGTGCTGCGGCAGGGGCGTCCGCGAGCGCTCCCGCACCCATGGGCGCGGGAGCGAAGGAGACCCAGGCTGCGGATCTTGCGAACGGGGCTGCCCTGCTGGAGCGCTTTGGACGCGATCTGACGGCGGCTGCGCGCAATGGCGAGTTGATGCCGGTGGTGGGACGGGATGATGAGATTCGTCAGCTCATCCAGACGCTGCTGCGCAAGACGAAGTCGAACCCGGTGCTGGTCGGCGATCCGGGTACGGGCAAGACGGCGATCGTGGAGGGGCTGGCGCAGCGTGTGGCTGCGGGCGATGTGCCGGAGAGCCTGAAGCGGTGCCGCGTGGTGGCGCTGGATCTTACGGGGCTGGTGGCGGGCGCGAAGTACCGTGGTGAATTCGAAGAGCGGCTGAAGACGGTGGTGGATGAAGTGCGGCTGCGCAAGGGCGAGATCATCCTGTTTCTGGATGAGATCCACCAGCTGGTGGGCGCGGGTGGCAATGAAGGAGGCATGGATGCGGCGAACATCCTGAAGCCGGCGCTGGCGCGGGGCGAGTTGCGCTGCGTGGGTGCGACGACCTTCGATGAATACAGGGAACGCATTGAGAAAGATGGTGCGTTGGCACGTCGTTTTGAACGGGTGCAGGTGGGTGAGCCGGATGACCGGTCGATGCTGTATATCCTGCGTGGCATTCGTGAGCGCTATGCGGCGTTCCATGGCGTGGACCTGACCGATGAGGCGCTGCAGGCGGCGATCAAGTTGTCGCGGCGCTACATGCGGGATCGGTTTCTGCCGGACAAGGCCATCGACGTGATTGATGCGGCGACGGCGCGGTTGCGCATGCAGTTGGAATCCAGGCCGACGGCGCTGGACCAGGGGGAGCGGCTGTTGACGCGGCATCGCGCGGAGCTGGCTACCCTGCAGGCGCTGCCGAAGCCTGCGGCGGCGCAGACGAAGCAAATTGCGGAGCTGGAGGCGGTCATTGCAGAGATGCAGCCGCGGCTTGCAGCCGATGCTGATGCGTGGGAGCGGCAGCGCAATGCGCGTGCCGAGCTAGGGCGTACGGCGCAGGCGACGGAGGAGAATCAGCGTCTGCTCGCGGCTGCTGAAGGTGCAGGAGATGTGACGCGGGCAGCGGAGATTCGGTATGGAGCGCTGAAGGCGCTGGAGGCGCAGCGGGCCGATCTGGAAGCACAACTGGCGCAGCACCGGCAAAGCGCGGGAGAGAATGCCACGATCGCGGACAAGGTGCTGCCGGAGCACATTGCGGAGGTGGTAGCGGAGCGTTCCGGGGTGCCGGCCTCGCGCATGCTGGAGAGCGAGCGGGAGCGCCTGCTGCAGTTGGAAGAGCGTTTGGGCGAGCGGGTGTACGGGCAGCCGGAAGCGATCCACGCGGTGGCGGAGGCGGCGCGGCGTATGCGTACGGATTTGCAGCTGAAGCGATCACCGGCGTCGTTCCTGTTTGTGGGACCGACGGGTGTGGGCAAAACGGAGCTCGCGAAGGCGTTGGCGGAAGCGTTATTTGATGATGAGTCTGCGCTGATTCGTATCGATATGGGCGAGTACAAAGACGCTTCATCGGCGGCCGGGCTTATTGGCTCGCGGCCTGGGTTGGTGGGCTCCGACGAGGGAGGTTTTCTGACGGAGCAGGTGCGGCGGTCACCGTATTCGATCGTGTTGTTCGACGAGGTGGAGAAGGGTCATCCGGAGATTTTGGATCTGCTGCTGGGTGTGCTGGATGAGGGCCGGTTAACCGATGCGAAGGGGCGGTTCTGCGATTTTACGAACACGGTGGTTTTGTTTACGTCGAACCTTGGCGTGCGGGAGTCCATGGCGGCTGGTAACGATAACAGCCTGCGAGAACGCATCATTCTGGATGCGGTGCGGGCGAATCTGCGGCCTGAGCTCTATAACCGCATCGGGCAGGTGATTCCGTTTCATCCGCTGGGGATGCCGGAGCTGGAGCGCATTGTGGAAACGCAGTTGCGGGTGTTGCGCCGCAAGCTGGAGGATGACCGGGAGCTAGCCTTTGAGGCAACGCCGGATGCGATAGCACTGCTGGCCCGGTTGTCGTACGACCCTGAATATGGAGCGCGGCCCGCGGGGCGTGTTTTGCAGCGTGAGGTGCTCTCGCCGCTGGCTGAGATCTTGCTCTCGGGTGAGGCGAGTGCCGGGTGTGTGGTGCAGATGAGTGTTCCTGTTGCAGAGGTCGCGGACGGGGAGGAAGCGGCGGAACAGGAACTGCTTTTCACCATCAGTGCCCCGGAGGAAGCAACGGATGATGTTTCGAGTGCCGCGACGGAAGCGGCAGAGGAGGTTTCGCTATGAGGGCGCGTCCATCTCTTGTTTGTTTTGTGCTTGGTCTGGTGGGCGTTCTCGCTCCAGGGTCGATGGCCTGCCACGCGCAATCCCAGCTCAGTTTGTTCAATGGGACTTCCCTGCTGGGTTGGACACCGAACGGTCTGTGGACTGTGACAGGCGGCGACCTGACTACGGCGGGTGCGGGCAACCGTAACCTGTTGACGGCTGTTCCTTTCTCTGACCTGCATCTGGATTTTGAGTACAACGAGACAGCTCCGGTCGGCGCAAAGCTTCGCCTGTGGGCCAATCATGAAGACGGGGGTGGTCTCTCGATCGACCTGGATCAGAGTGGGAATACGGCGGGGGTGGGCGGCATTGAGAGTCTGTCCCATTCCTCCCTGGCAACGATCACTTCGGGCTGGCATCGGGTTGCGGTGGAGGCTGCGAATGGGCAGGTCAGTGTGCGCATCGATGGACAGCCCTCGGGGAGTGCCTCGGGGCTCGGGACACGGGGCGGTTACGTTGGCTTTGAGGTGAGCGGCAGTGGCGGCCTGCAGGTACGCAACGTGAAGCTGATCCCGCTGAATCTGACGAATCTGTTTAACGGCTCTGATCTGAGCGGATGGAAGAGTGTGGCGCGTGGACCGGACGCGAAGGGGGGCGTGGGACACACGATGGAGAAGACGCTTACGCTGGGGATCGGGGGTGGAAGCACCAAGCCGCATGAGGCCAAGTGGACGGTGCGCGGCGGCGCGATCCATGGCGAAGCTGGTCCTGGCGGGCTGGAGAATACAAGCAATGTTGCGGATGGAATCTTTGAGGTTTCTGCTTCGTTGAAGGGGGATGTTAAGCCCGACAACTTTACCGCGCTCGCGGTGCGGACCCCGTCCGGTCAACTGCAGGGGGGCTACGGGATTGGCATTGGACCGTATGCGGGCGCGATCGATCATGTAGCTCCGCATCCAGCGTCGAAGAACGGAGCGCCCATCGCAGAGACGATCGTTGTGGCGGGGCGAACGATCGCGATCTGGATCAACGGGAACCTGACCACGGTGCACACGGACACGCGCCCTGAAGCCACGAATGCCACGCTGGGAGCGAAGACGGCGGGGGGTACTGTGGCTTTGCTGTTGCCGCGGAACGGGGAGGAGTTGGACGTGCAGCACGTCCGGCTGCAGAACCTGCCGAAGACCTATGGCGTAGCCGCCCGTGCGCCGGCGCCACCGCCACCTGCGCCTGTGCAGGTAGCCGTCGCGACGCCCACGCAGGTTGCGCCGCCGCCGCCGTCTGAGGCGGAAAAGGCGCTCGTTGAGGGGCAGCAGGCAGCGGCCAAGAAGGAAGCCGCGGACCAGGCGAACAAGCAACGTGTGGCGTCGTTGATGAGCCAGGCGCTATCCACAACGGACCCGCAGCAGCAGATGTCGGCCTATGGACAGGTGGTGCAGATCGACCCCTCGAATACGGCGGCGGTGCAGGGCTTTAAGGAAGCACAGGCCAGGGTGCAGGCACAGCAGACGGCACAGCAACAGGCAGCCACGAGCCAGCAGACCGAGCAGCAGCAGGCTGCCACGCGCGACGAACAGACCAAGACTTCGTTGAATAAAGCGCAGAGTTCTTTTCTGAACGGAAGGTTAGCCGAGGCAAGCGCTGCGTTGTCTGTGGCTGAGCGGCTTTCACCGAACAACCCCCTGGCAAGGGACTTGCGCTCGCGCATCAGCTCCGCGCAGATGGTGCGCAGCCGTCTGATGTTCCTGGGCGGCGGGATGGGTCTGCTGGCGACGGCGGGGCTGCTGGCTGCGTGGCTGCGACGAAGAAAGCAGCAAAGCTTCCCTGTACTGGAGATCACGCGCGGGCTGGAGGAGGGGCGGCTCTATCCCCTGGACAAGGACCTGATACGGATTGGGGCGGTGGACAGAAATGGAGCGCAGAAGAACGATATTGTGCTGCAGGATATCGAGCATGCGATCTCGCGGTTTCATTGCGAGGTGGCGCGCAAAAACGGGCAGTTATACGTGACGGATCTGAAGAGTTCCAACGGGACGCGTCTGAACGGAGAGACGTTGCAGCCGGGGCAACCGGGGCTGCTGCGCAAGGGCAGTACGATCACGCTGGCCAACAACATCGATCTGCGTTTCGGCTATGATCGGCGCGCAAAGAAGAACAGCTAACGAGAACGCTCCGGGGATGCAGGTATGGAGATTAGAATCCGGGCTGCCGCGGCCAGCGATGTAGGACGCGTGAGGCGCTCGAATGAAGACGCGTTCGGGTTTGACCTCGACCGGGGTCTGTTTGTGGTGTGCGATGGCGTGGGCGGCGCGCGTGCGGGTGAGGTCGCCAGCCGGTCGGCGGTGGACTGCGTGCTGAGCCGATTTCCGCAGGA
>CAZZWG010000030.1:16850-22660 GCA_964657685.1 Verrucomicrobia bacterium Tous-C9LFEB
GAGATGGAGATGGAGCGGCTGGGCAGCATCTTGACGCAGGCCATCGGGGCGTCCGACCTGGTGGTGCCGACAATCACGATGGTGAAGGTACAGTTGGGGGATTGTTTTCTGCTGGCGACGGACGGGGTTTGCAAGACGCTGTCGAACAGTGACATGTTGTCGTTGCTGTTGACCACGTCGACGCCCGAACAGGCATGCCAGCAACTGGTGGCGGCGGCCAGTGATGCAGGTGGAACGGACAACGCGACTTGCGTTTTAGTGGAAATCGATTGAAGACGGCAGGTTAGCCGTCAAGGGAAGGAACGGCGGCTTTTGAGGTGCCGCAAGTGGAGGCGGGGTTTGCGACGGTTTGGCGTGGGGAGGGTCTAAGCTTGTAGGGGAGGGCCAGAGACCGGATGAAGCTGACGCGCTATACGAAATTTACGGGGGATTTGTCGACGAGCTTTGATCTTGAGGACCTGATGGAGGCGTTGAGCGACTTCTTTCTGGATTCCGGATTTCAGGATCCATATTCGCCGTTCCAGAACAATGGGGAGAACTCGATGGACGACCTGCGCGAGGCGGTGCGGCAGGCGTTGGACTCGGGTGAACTGCTGGACGAGGATGCGCAGGAGAAATATGAGGAGTTGCCCGAGGAGGGTAAGCAGGAGCTGGTCGAGAAGGTCATCCAGCGGATGAAGGATGAAGCATTTCTGAACGCTGAAGAGCCGAGTGAGGGCAAAGGGCCGAAGGGCGAAGGCGAGAGTGAAGATGCGCGCTTTGAAGTGACGGATAAGGGGATGGATTTCCTGGGGTTCAAGGCGCTGCGGGACCTGCTAGGGCCTCTGGGGAAGAGTTCGCTGGGCAAGCATGACACGTTGTTTGAAGCGGCGGGGGTGGAGACGAATGGGTCTTCGAAGCAGTATGAGTTTGGCGACTCGTTGAACCTGGATATCGGTGCGACGTTGAACTCGGTGTTTGCGCGGGAAGGTGCGCCGAATGGGTCAGGAGTTTTGAACCTGGAGTACAGCGATTTGCATGTGCAGCAGGCGGATTACCAAAGCTCGTGCGCGACGGTGGTGCTACTGGATTGTTCGCACTCGATGATTTTGTATGGCGAGGACCGGTTTACGCCGGCCAAGCGGGTGGCGATGGCGTTGGCGCATTTAATCCGGACGCAGTATCCCGGGGACCAGATCAACCTGGTGCTGTTTCATGATTCAGCGGAGGAGATTCCGATCTCGCAGCTGCCACGGGTGAAGGTGGGGCCGCATTATACGAACACCCGTGAGGGGCTGCGGATTGCGCAGCGGATTTTGCGATCGAGCGGCAAGGACATGAAGCAGATCGTGATGATTACGGATGGCAAGCCCTCCGCTCTGACGTTGGAGGATGGGCGGATTTACAAGAATGCGTTTGGGCTGGATCCGATCGTGATTTCGGAGACGCTGGAAGAGGTAGGGCGGTGCAAGCGGGCGGGCATCATGATCAACACATTCATGCTGGCGGATGATTTTCAGCTGGTGCAGTTTGTCCAGAAGATGAGCGCGATGTGCAGAGGGAAGGCCTACTTTACAACGCCGCAGACGTTAGGGAATTACCTGTTGCAGGACTTTATGACGCGCCGGTCGAAGATGGTGAACTAGCGGCTTGCCCGGGCCGCTGGAGTCACTTGTTGGGTTGGATCTTTCGGCACGGTTGAAAGTCGTGCCCCTTCATCTTGTGCAACTGCGCTGAGTGCATCTGAGGTGGGATGGCTGGTCGTGGGGCGTATTGGCGCAGGGCGCGGCATTGGATTGTGAATCGGGGTTGGCGGGGTTTTTTTGACGAGGTGTGGTACCGGGCGCGGCTGATGATGCAGGGAAAGCCTGTGCCAGGGAGGCCCCATGACAATGCGCGGCCGCACCCGTTCGATGTGACGTACGGGGTGGATACGGGCGGGTTGGTTTGGGGTGAAGGGCTTGCGGACGCGCCGCGTGGGGACGCGAGGTATTGGGCTACGGGGTACTACGGGATTTCGCCTTCGGCGTTTACGCAAGCTCTGGAGCGGATGGATCTCGAGTGGGGGCGGTTCACGTTTGTGGATGTCGGGTGTGGGAAGGGGCGGGCAATTTTGCTGGCGCTGCGGTTCCCTTTTCGGCGGGTGTTGGGGGTGGAGCTTTCGCGGGGTCTGGCGGAGGTGGCGGCGGCGAATGTAGAGAAGTTCAGGGCTCCGTGGCGACGGATGGAGGTGCCTGTGGAGGCGATCGCCGGGGACGCTGCGTCGTTCCCTGTGCCCCTGGGGCCGGTGATGTTTTTCCTGTACCATCCGTTCGCGGCGCCGGTGATGAAACGCTTTCTAGAGCATGTGGTTCGGGCTGCCAGGGAGGAGTCGAGACAGATCTTTTTGTTGTACGCGAATCCTGAGTTGGGAGCGATGGTGGGGGGGACGGATGGGGTCGAGTTTTTGTGGAAGGATACGTTTTCGTTGACGGTGGAGGAGGGGGCGGCGGACCGGTTTGGCAGCTATGGGGAGGTGTTTGCGGCCTACCGGGTAGTGGGTTGATTCAGCTTGTTTCGGAACGGACAGCAGGCAGGGCGGCTTATGCTCCAGGGGCCGAGAGGTTCTGGCGATCGCGCCAGATGCGATAGAGACCCCAGGCGGCGGCGGTGCAGTTATCCATGATGCGGCCATCGAGGAGCATGGATTCGAACTCGTGGATAGAGACGCGGTGGACGGTCATGTCGTGCTCTTCGGGGTCACGGTCGGTGGGCCCCTGGGTGAGGCCTTCGGCGAGGTAGATGTGGTGAAGCTGGTTCATGACACCGTAGCCGATCCAGAGTTTGCCCAGGAGGGTCATGCGATCGGCGGTGAGGCCTGTTTCTTCGCGGAGTTCGCCGCGGGCCATGGCTTCGGGGTCGACGTGAGGGTCTTCCCAACCGCCCTGGGGGAGCTCGTAAAACGTGCCCTGGACGGTGTAGCGGAACTGGCGGACCAGGATGATGTGATCGTTATCAAGCGGGAGGATGATAGTGGCTGGGTCTTTATCGATGACGCCGTAGATGCCTCTTTGGCCGTTGGAGCGTTCGATGATGTCTTCGCGGACGCGGGTCCAGGGATTACGGTAGACCTCGCGGGTGGAGATGGTTTTGATGGACATGGAACTCCTGTGTTCCATGGTATGCAAGGTGGGCAGGTTGCTGCGCGACAGGTGCTGACTACTGGCGGGTTTCCAGGGCGTCGAGACGTTCCTCTACCAGGGAGAGGCGTTCGGTGAGGCCCTGTGAGGTGAGTTCGAAGACCCGGGTCCGGGTGTTCATGGGGACGGCCCACTTGCGGAACTCTTTCAGGAGGGTGGTCTCGATACCGCGCATCTTTTCCGTCAGGTCGTTCATTTGCTCCGTCAGGTCGTTACGGAGAGCATCAAGGTCGGCTTTGGTTACAGGTTCCATGCGCTCATCATAGACCCGGCAATCAGGACCAGACTAGCTGCGGACCAGGATGGCGAGGCTCATCTTTGGGAGAAGTACCTGGTTGCCTTTCGCTGCAATTTCGGGGCGGGAGCAGAGCCTCAGCGTCTCGTCTTCGAGCAGGGGGCAGGTCATCTCGCCCTCGCCGAGATACATGATCACGCGGACGGCACCGCGTTGCATGGTCAGGGCTTTGCCCTCGTGCGAGCTGGAAACCTTGAGGTGGCCGAAGTCGCCGTCGTTGAGGTCGACGTTGCAGCGGCGGAGTTCGATGAGGTCCTTCACCCACTGCAGCATGTCGGCGTGCTGACCTTCGTGGACTTCGGTCCACTTGAGTTTTGAGCGTTCGAAGGTTTCGGGGGCTTCGGGGTCGGGGATCTGGGATTCATCCCAGCCGAAGGCAGCGAAGTCGCGTTTGCGGCCTTCGGAGACCAGTTTGCGCATTTCTTCTTCCTCGTGGTCGGCGAAGTAGAGAAAGGGCGTGGTGGCGGCGAACTCTTCGCCCATCCACAGCATAGGGACGAAGGGGGCCATCAGGACCAGACCGACAGCAACCTTGGCGGCGTCGAGGCCGACGAGGTGCTCTAAGCGTTCGCCGGTGGCGCGATTGCCCACCTGGTCGTGGTTTTGGATATAGCCGAGGAAGCGGTGCGCGGGAATGGCGTCAACGGGGCGGCCGTGGCTATGGTGGCGGTAGCGGGAGTACTGGCCGTCGTAGACGAAGGCGGATTTCAGGCTCTTGACGAGATCGTCCATGGAGCCGAAGTCGTCATAGTAGCCGCGACCGGGGTCGTTCCAGAGAAGAGTGAAGAGAGAGTGGTGGAAGTCGTCGGACCACTGGGCGTCCATGCCATAGCCGTGGGCTTCAATGGAGCGAACGAACTTGGGGTCATTGAGGTCGGACTCCGCGATGAGGACGAACTGCTTGTTGAGCATGGCGCCGAGGCGTTTGACGTCCGCGGAGAGCTGCTCCATGAAGTGAACAGCGGAGCGGTCAATGTACTCGTGGGTGGCATCGAGGCGAAGGCCATCGCAGTGGTAGTCCGCGAGCCACATCTGCGCGTTGTCGAGAAAGAACTTCCGGACTTCGTCGCTTCCGCTTTCGTTGAAGTTGACTGCGGCGCCCCAGGGGGTGTGATAGCGCTCGGTGAGGTAAGGAGCAAATTTGGCGGCGTAGTTGCCGACGGGGCCGAAGTGGTTATAGACGACGTCGAGGATGACGGCGAGGTTCTTGGCGTGGCAGGCATCGACGAAGCGCTTGAAGCCGTCGGGACCGCCGTAGGGCTCAAAGACGGCATAAAGGAAGACGCCGTCATAGCCCCAGCCACGGTTCCCGGCGAACTCGTTGATGGGCATGACATCGATGTGGGTGATGCCGAGATCGACGAGATGATCGAGGTGCGGAATGGCGCTGTCGAAGGTGCCTTCCGTGGAAAAGGTGCCGATGTGCAGTTCATAGATGATGCCACTGGCGAGCTGCGGCGTGTGCCAGTGTTTGTCGGTCCACTCGAATGCGCTTTGATCGTATAGGCGAGAGGGTCCGTGGACGCCTTCGGGCTGCCAGGGGCTGCGCGGGTCCGGGTAAGGCGTAGGGTCGTCGTCGATGAGAAAGGCATAGTCGGTGCCGGTGGTGGCTTCAGGAACGGAGAGCCTCCACCAGCCTCGATTGTCAGAGTCCGGCGAAGCCTTCTTCATAGGCTGGGGATCACCGTCGTTGATCTTGAGCTGCATCTGCCGGGCGCGGGGAGCCCATACCTTGAATTCCTGCATGCTGGATATGCCTTTTAAGCGCCGGGAAGCCGGGCCGGTTCAGTTGCTGATCAGAAGAGCTACCGGGAAGGTGCGGAGCAGCGTTTGTGTGTCCTGTGGCCCGGACTGGACCTTTTCCTGTGTGAGGATGTTGGTCCAGTTGCCGTGCGGGAGGTTGAGAGTTGCACGGGGGAGGCTGCCCGTTTGCATCCAGAGCGGGACCACTGTAATGACGTTGAGCCCTCGTTGATAGGCTACGACGCGCGCGGCGTCTGTGCCGGAAGGTTCCAATGGCGTGTAGGCGGCTTCAGGCCCGAACCATTCGCGATGTCCCTGACGAAGGTTGAGGGCCTGCGAGATGAGATGAAGTTTGGGCAGACCCTCGTCCATGCGGGCCATGATCGCGGCAGCATCCAGGGTAGCGAGCTCGTCGAGAAGTTTTGAGCGAAGTTCGTAGTCCACTGGACGCCGATTGTCGGGGTCGACCAGCGAGAGATCCCACAGTTCCCCGCCCTGGTAGAGGTCCGGCACGCCGGGGGAGGTGTGCTTCAGCAAGGTCTGGGCGAGAGAGTTCACGCGGCCTGCGTAGGTGATGGAGGTGACAAACGCCTCGAGGTCCTGGGTGAACGCTT
>CAZZWG010000031.1:0-7841 GCA_964657685.1 Verrucomicrobia bacterium Tous-C9LFEB
ATCAGAATCCCTTCTTTGCTCAGAAACTCTTCCAGAGTTGCCGAGATCGTCCAACAATCGTCTCGTCAGGGCCCGGCTTCAGCCGGGCCATAGAGCTCGCTGTAGCCACGCGGCTTCAGCCGCCGCGTAAGTCGTCAGACCCGAAGCATTTGTAGCGGCAAGATGTACAAAACACAACCCACTGCGCTACGGTGTGGGCGGGGGTCATGTGAACGATCACATTGGGATGGGACTCGTAGGGCCAGGCTTCATCGCCGCCCATCACATCGACGCCGTCCGCCGCCTGGGCTTCGTCGACATCCTCGGCCTCGCCGGCTCCTCCCCCACATCAGCCCAGGCAGCCGCCAAAAAACTCAACGTCCCCCACGTCTACAGCAGCTACGAAGACCTCATCGCCGACCCCGCCATTCACGTCATCCACAACACCACCCCCAACCACCTCCACTACCCCGTCACCCTCGCCGCTCTCCAGGCAGGCAAACACGTCATCTCCGACAAACCCCTCGCCATCACCGCCGCCGAATCAGCCCACCTCGCTCAAGCCTCCCGAGAAGCCAACGTAGTCAACGCCGTCACCTTCAACTACCGCGGCAACCCCCTCATCCAGGAAATGCGCGCCCGCATCGCCTCGGAAGAGCTAGGCGATCTAACCTTCATCCACGGCCAATACCTCCAGGACTGGCTCACCGACGACCACGTCTACTCCTGGCGACTCGACCCCCAAAAAGGCGGCCAAAGCTCAGCCCTCGCCGACATCGGCTCCCACTGGTGCGACCTCGCCGAACATGTCACAAACCGCAAAATCACCGCCGTCCTCGCCAACATCCAGACCGTAGTCCCCACCCGCTACAAAGCCGAGGGAACCTCCAACGCCTTCGCCGGAGCCGCCCAGGGCACGCTGGAACCGGTCCAGATCACAGGCGAAGACCTCGCCACCGTTCTCCTCCGCTTCGAAGACGGCACCATCGGCTCAGTCAACGTAGGCCAGGTCCTCCCCGGCCACAAAAACGACCTCCGCCTCGAAATCAGCGGCCGCAAAGGCTCCCTCGCCTGGAAGCAGGAGCAACAAAACGAACTCTGGTGCGGCCACCACGACCAGGCCAACGCCATCCTCCCCAAAGACCCTGCACTCCTCCACCCACAGGCCCGCCCCTACGCCCACCTCCCCGCAGGCCATCAGGAAAGCTGGGCAGACGCCTTCCGCAACGTCATCGCCGACGCCTACGCCTGGATCCACGCAGGCGCCGCCACCCCACCACCCCCAACCGTCTGCACCTTCGCAGACGCCCACCACGTCATGCAGGTCATCGAAGCCATGTTGACCAGCGCCGCCAACGGAAGCACCTGGCAAGCCGTACAAGGGAGCCCCTCATGAACACGCTTACCATGCGCGCCCGCCTCGCCACCATGATGTTTCTCGAGTACTTCATCTGGGGCGCCTGGTATGTCACCCTTGCAACCTATCTCGCCCGTGGCCTCCACCTCACCGACGCCCAGATCGGCCTCGCCGCCGGCACAACCGCCGTCGGTGCCATGGTCGCCCCCTTTTTCGTCGGCCTCGTCGCCGATAAATTCTTCGACACCCGCTACGTCCTCACCGCCCTCCACGCCATAGGCGCCGCACTCCTCCTTCTCGCCTCCCGCCAAAGCACCTTCGCCAGCGTCTACACCGTGCTCCTCCTCTACGCGCTCATGTTCATGCCCACCCTCGCGCTCACCAACTCACTGGCCTTCCGCCAGATGCGCGACCCCAAACTCGAGTTCGGCCCCATCCGCGTCCTCGGCACCGCTGGCTGGATCGTCGCCGGCCTCCTCGTAGGCTCCCTCGGCCTCGAAAGCACAGCCCATCCCCTCCAGATCGCCGCCGCCGTCTCGCTCGTGCTCGCCCTCTACAGCCTCACCCTCCCCGCCACACCACCCCTCGCCCACACCTCCACTCAAACAGGCATCGCAGGCCTCTTCCCAACGGAAGCCATCAGCATCCTCAAAGAACGGCCCGTCGCCATCTTCGCCTTCGCCTCTTTCCTCATATGCATCCCGCTGCAGTTCTATTACGCCTTCACCAACCTCTTTCTCAACGAAGCCGGCGTCCGCAACGCAGCCGGCAAAATGACCGGCGGCCAATTTTCCGAACTCGGCTGCATGCTCCTCATCCCCTGGTTCTTTCGACGCCTCGGCGTTAAAGGCATGCTCCTCGCCGGCATGTCCGCCTGGGTGCTCCGCTACGCCCTCTTCGCCTTCGGTGGTCCCGGCAACCGCATGCCAATGCTCTGGCTGGGCATCCTCCTCCACGGCATCTGCTACGACTTCTTCTTCGTCACAGGCCAGATCTACATCGACCGCAAGACCCCCACAGCCCTCCGCGCAGCCGCCCAGGGCCTCATCACCTTCATCACCTACGGCGTCGGCATGTTCGTCGGCTCATGGGCCTCCGGCGCCGTCGTCCAGCACTACACCATGCCCGCCGCCAACGGCGCCCCTGGCCATGAGTGGACACCCATCTGGCTCATCGCAGCCGGAGCCTCTATCTTCGCCTTAGTCCTGTTCGCACTGCTCTTCCGGGACAGTGAAGCCCCCGGTCCCACCCCAATCGAGACGGAACGATTCGCCGTCGAAGCACCCCTATAACCGTCATTGTGGAAGCCTAGAATGCAAATCGGCCTGTTCACCCCCGTCTTTCAAAGCCTCAAACTACCTGCGCTTCTGGCCGAGCTGAAAAAGTACCCCGCCATCCAAAGCCTCGAACTCGGCACAGGCGGCTGGCCAGGTTCCTCGCACATCAACGTCGACAACCTGCTTGCTAGCGAAGAAGACCGCGAACGATTCTTAAGCACCATCCTCGACGCAGGCCTCAACATCAGCGCCCTCAGCTGCCACAACAACCCAGTCCACCCCCAATCCACCATCGCCAACCAGGCCGACACGGAACTCCGCAAAACCATCACCCTCGCAGAAAAACTCGGCGTCAAAACCGTAGTCACCTTCTCCGGCTGCCCCGGCGGCAGCCTCCACGACCAGACCCCCAACTGGATCACCGCCGCCTGGCCCCCCGAATACGCCGAAGCCCTCGCCTGGCAGTGGACCGAACGCCTCATCCCCTACTGGCGCACATTGAACACCGTAGCCACCGACGCAGGCGTCCGCGTAGCCCTCGAAGCCCACCCAGGCTTCTGCGTCTACAACGCCGAAACCATGCTGCGCCTTCGCGCCGAAGCAGGCACCGCCATCGGCATCAACTTCGACCCAAGCCACATGTGGTGGCAGGGCGTAGACATCCCCGCAGCCATCCGCGCCCTCGGCGAATCTATCTTCCATTTCCACGCCAAAGACGTCGCCATCAACCCTGAAAACACTGCCCGCAACGGCGTCCTCGATACCAAGAGTTACTCCCACATGGCGGAACGCTCCTGGCTCTTCCGCAGCGTAGGCTGGGGCCACGATGAACTCACCTGGAAATCCATCGTCAGCGCCCTCCGCCTCGCCGGATACAACGGCGTCCTCAGCATCGAGCACGAAGACGCACTCGCCTCCATCCACGAAGGCCTCTCCGCGGCCGTAGCCATGCTCTCCCGCGTGGTACTACAGGAACCCGCCGTTGAACCCTGGTGGGTATGATCTCCAAACACAGAAACGAAAGGGAAACAGCTATGACCATCGAGCAACTCAACAGGCGGCAGTTCGTAAGCCTGGGCACAGCAGCCGCAATCACCGCCCTCAGCAGCCGCACCGCCTCCGCAGAACCCCTCGGCCTCCCTCTCGGCCTGCAACTCTACTCCGTCCGCGAGCAGCTTCAAAAAGACTACCTCGGCACCCTCAAACAACTCGCTGCCATTGGCTACAAAGAAGTCGAGGCTGCGGGCTTCTACAACCACTCCCCCGATGACGTCAAAGCCGCGATGACCACCGCCGGCCTCTCCCTCGTGAGCGCCCACTACTCCGCCAACGACCTCGCCAAAAACTTCGACGAAACCGTAGCCTTCGGCAAAGCCCTCGGTCTCCAATACATCATCTGCTCCTTTCCCGGGATCAAGGACCCTTCCCGCCTTAAGGGCAGCTCCTTCCGCACCCAGGTGGAGTCCTTCACCATGGACGACTATCGCTGGAACGCCGAAAATTTCAACAAATGGGGCCTCAAAGTCAAAGCCGCCGGCATGCAGTTCGGCTACCACAACCACACCATGGAGTTCGCCCCGAAAGACGGCGTCATCCCCTTCGACGAAATGATTCGCCTCACCGATCCCACTCTCGTCACCTACGAAATGGATTGCGGCTGGGTCACCGTAGGTGGAGGCGATCCCATCGCCTACCTCCACAAATACCCCAACCGCATCTCCATGCTCCACATCAAGGACTTCAAAGCCACGGCGCAACCCGCCACCGTGATCGCTCCACCGCCCGCCGCCGAGCTTGGGCAGGGAACCATCAACTTCCACAAAATCTTCGAAGCCGCAAAGGGAGGTCACATACGCCATGCCTTCGTCGAGCAGGAAGCCTTTGACATGCCCCCCTTTCAGGCTCTTCGCATCGATGCCGACTACATGCGTAATCTAAAGGTATGAGCTCGACCTCATATCAGTTCAGCTAGGCGGAGATGCCGCATCAAAGCGCTTACGAGCCCGGTCCTTCACGGCTTATCGTAAGATCGCCACCATTTCACCAGGCAAGCTTCAGCCTCGAAGCGGAGATCGGATGACCGAGGGACAGCAACCTACAGCAATCGCCCCTGCCCGGGTTAACCTCATCGGCGAGCACACCGACTACACCGGTGGCCTCGTCCTCCCCATGGCCATCCCCTTCTACACAGAAGCTCGCATCGCTCCCTCACACGACGGAACCTTCCGCTTCCGCAGCGAACGCTTCCCCGGCGAACACACCGAACATCCCGGAGACCGGCGAGGGCCCTCCCGCGACTGGAGCGACTACCCCGTCGGCGTCCTTCGCGAGCTCGAAGCCAAAGGCCTCGATCCCGCCCCCTTCACCCTCAGCCTGCGCGGCGACGTCCCCCTCGGCAGCGGCCTGAGCTCCTCCGCCAGCGTAGAAGTCGCCACCGCCTTCGCCCTCCTCGCCCACATGGGCAAAACCCTTCGCCCTGAGGAGATCGCTCTCCTTTGTCAACGCGCAGAAAACAAATTCGTCGGCGCACCCTCCGGCATCATGGACCAGACCGTGATCGTCCTCGCGGAAAAGGGCAACGCCCTCCTCCTCAACACCCGCACCCTGCATCATGAAGCCGTACCCATGAACCGCGGTGCCATGGCCAACACCGCCATCGTCGTCTGCAACTCCATGGTGAAACACTCCATCGGCGGCGGCGAATACGGCAAGCGCCGTCAACAGGTCGAAGAAGGCCAGGCCGCCATCATCAAAGCCCACCCAGAACTCAAAGACCTCGGCGACGCCTCCGAAACCGACCTCAACGACGTCCATACCCTGATCTCCCCGGAAGCCTACAAACGCTGCCGCCACATCATCACAGAAAACGCCCGCGTCCGCCTCATGCGCGAAGCCCTCGAAGCCGGCGACGCCGATAAAGCCGGCGAACTCATGCTCATCGCCCACGCCAGCGAACGCGACGACTTCGCCTGCTCCGTCGAAGAAGTCGACTTCCTCGTGGACACCGCCTCAGAACTAAGAGGCTGCTATGGTGCCCGGCTTACCGGCGGCGGCTTCGGCGGCTGCACCGTCAACCTCGTGCATAAGGCCTCAGTCGAGAACTTCACCCAGCAACTCCGTGCAGCCTACCTCTCCCGCTACCGCATCGACGCCGAAGTCTTCGTCTGCGAGCCCGTCGACGGCGCACTCCGCCGCGCCCAACAAGCCCCAGCCCAAGGAGCCTGAGTGCCCGAACTGGAACAGGTCTTCCGTGAAGCCCCTCACCGCCGTTGGAACCCCCTCCGTGGCTCCTGGGTAGTCGTCTCACCTCACCGCACCCAACGCCCCTGGCAGGGCCAGACAGAAACCCCCGCCGGCCCCCCACCCCTGCAATACGACCCCACCTGCTATCTCTGCCCCGGCAACGCCCGCTCCGGTGGTCAGCACAACCCCGCCTACTCCGGCACCTTCGTCTTCGACAACGACTTCGCCGCCCTGAAATCCGACGCCCCCGAAGCCCACCTCGACCTCGACGGCACAGGCCTCCTCCGCGCTCAGACCGAGCGTGGCATCTGCCGCGTCCTCTGTTTCGATCCCCGCCACGACCTCACCCTCGCCACCATGGACATCCCCGCCATCGAGCGAGTCGTCAACCAATGGGCCGATCAGGAAACCGAACTGGGCGCCCATAAAGAAATCCGCTACGTCCAGATCTTCGAAAACCGCGGCGCCATGATGGGTGCCAGCAACCCCCACCCCCATTGCCAGATCTGGGCCACCGAGCACATCCCAGACGAGCCCATGCTCGAGCTCATCGCCCAGCAAACCTACTTCCGCGAGTCCGGTCGAGCCCTCCTGCCCTCCTATCTCGCCCTCGAACTCCAACAGGACCAGCGCATCATCGCGCAAAACGAAACCTGGGTAGCCCTCGTCCCCTTCTGGGCAATCTGGCCCTTCGAGGTCATGCTTCTTCCGCGAGAAAAAGTCGCCACGTTCGCCGCTCAAACTCCCGCACAACGAGCCGGTCTCGCGGACATCCTCAGCGTCGTCACCAGGGGCTACAACCGCGTCTTCGACACACCCTTCCCCTACTCCATGGGCTTTCACCCAGCTCCCGCCGACGGCGAACACTACCCCGAGTGGTGCCTTCACGCACACTTCTACCCACCTCTGTTACGCTCCGCAACAGTACGCAAGTTCATGGTCGGCTTCGAACTACTAGGCTCTCCCCAAAGGGACATCACACCAGAACTCGCCGCGGAAACACTCCGAACGGCCATCAGAACTGCTTAAGAGACAAAGGACAGACGCATGAAGCTCGTAGTAACAGGTGGGGCAGGCTACGTGGGCGGCACAGTAGCCGTGCAATTGCTAAAAGAAGGCCACGAAGTCACCATCATCGATAGTCTCGTCCACGCCCAGCGCAAATACGTGCCAGAAGGCGCAACCTTCATCCAGGCAGACCTCGCTGATCGCGAAAAAGTAGATCAAGTCCTCCGGGAAAGCAACGCCGAAGGCGTCCTCCACTTCGCCGCCCTCATCGAAGCCGGCGAATCCATGCAGAAGCCCGAGCTCTACTTCCGCAACAACACCGCGTCCACCCTCTCCCTGCTCGAAGCCATGCACAACACCGGCGTCAAGAAGCTCGTCTTCAGCTCCACCGCCGCCGTCTACGGCGAACCCGCCTTCGTCCCCATCCCCGAGAACGCCACACTCCAACCCACCAACACCTACGGCGAAAGCAAGCTCCTCGTCGAACAAATGCTTACCTGGCTCAACCGCATCCACGGCCTTCGCTACGCCTCACTCCGCTACTTCAACGTAGCCGGCGCCATCCCCAATCGCGGCGAAGCCCACGAGCCCGAAACCCACATCATCCCTCTCATCCTCGATGTAGCCCTCGGCCGCCGCGAAAAGATCCTCATCTACGGCGAAGACTACCCCACCCCCGACGGCTCCTGCATCCGCGACTACGTCCACGTAGCCGATCTCGCCGACGCCCACCTGCTCGCCTTCAACGCCCTCAACGAGCACGACAAGCTCATCTTCAATCTCGGCAACGGCTCCGGCTTCTCCGTCAAAGAAGTCATCGAAGCCGCCCGCCGCATCACCGGCCACCCCATCCCCGCCGAAGTCAAACCGCGTCGCCCCGGCGACCCCGCCCGCCTCGTCGCAAGCTCCGAACAGGCTAAGCAAATCCTCGGCTGGACACCCAAACGCGCAGACATCGACGTCATCCTCCGCGACGC
>CAZZWG010000031.1:7941-16191 GCA_964657685.1 Verrucomicrobia bacterium Tous-C9LFEB
TAGATCACGCAATAATCCGGCCCTTGGATCGGATTCGCATCCGCCCCGCACCCACCCCGGCACGCCAGCCACACCGTATCGCGCACCCCATCATGCCACGCCCGGTCCAGCGTAAACACCTTGCGCATCTGGTACTGAGGATCCGCCCCCAGCCGTGCCGGCAGCGGATTCCCGATCTCCGGCTTCACACTCGGATCAGCCTGCAATCCCACCTCATCCACAATCAAAAACCGGCCATGCTCCCGCAGAAATGCCTCTTTGTCCACCACGTTCTCGGCGTAATACCCCGCCAGCTTCCAGTTCTCCATCAGGTGATACTGCGTCACCTCCAGCCGCGGTGACCCCTCCGAAACAGCCCACGGCCAGTCCAGTAAAAACCTGTACTCCACCCCCGAATCCGACTGCCTCCCAATCAAATCCGTGAACGTAAACGCATCGTCCACCACAACCGGCATGTCTTGAGGCAGCCGCGCCGTCAAAACATCCGTGAACTCAGGGACCTCCGGCGTATTCATCGCCACATGATGAAACACCCAGAACAGCAGGAACGCCGCAAACACCACGGCCCCCACACCACGTGCAACAACCATCGACCGCCCCTCAGCCGAACCGAACACCCAATGTGTGCTCACCACCATCAGCAACTCAGCCGTAACAAAAGCCAACCCAAGCGTCACCGGCTGCAAGTAGCGTTCATTGAAAAGCCAGGTCCCTACCATCCCCTCACCCAGGAACGCCAACGGCGCAAGCAGCAGGCAACCGCCAACAACATAAGCCGCACACCGGCGCCGATAGCCCTCCCCCAATCCCGCGGAACTACGCCGCAACAGAACCACAGCCGCAACAAACAGCACCCCAAGCACCAGCAGGATCTCGTGACTAAAGCCGCTGTACCCACCCAAGATCTCCGACAGTCGCGGCGCGCGCGTCCAGAAATGCGGCTTGCCCACACGACCCGCAGCCACAATCGAAGTCTTCTCCGGAATCAACAGCAGCCACGACACCGCCACCGTCAGGTACAACCCCACCCGCAAACGTCCCCGAAGCCGGTCAAGAATCACCGTCGCCAGCAACACAAAGAAACTGAACACCACTCCCAGCAAATGACTCGTCGTTAGCAATCCATGAATCAAAAACGCCGCCACATAAAGGTGCCTCGGCGTCGTTCCGAATTCCTCATCCAGTCGCAAAGCAAGCCACATCGCCAGCGCCGTACTCATCACCAGCAGACCGTAAAATCGCCCCTCCAGAAAATGCATGGTCAGCGGCGGACTGAAGAACATCGTATTGAACGCCGCGAACGCAACAATCCACGTCGGGTACACACGCCGCAACGCCGCCCACAACGCAACAAACGCCAGCCCAAAGCAGGTCGAAGAAAACAACCGAAACGCCAGCCGTGAATCCCCAAAGACAGCAAACCATCCACGCCCCAAAACATAAAACGAAAATCCGCCGCCATCCGCACCAAGGTTCCACGCACGCACCATGTGGTGCCACGATGGATCCCGCAGCAGCAGCCAACCCAGCATCTCGTCTTCCCAGAAAATGCGATGCCGGGAGTTCACTACCGTGATCGTCAGCGTCAGCACAAAGCCCGCCACCATCCCCAGCCAATCCCACACGGAGAGCCGTCCGGGCACACGGATTTCCGCCTCCCCGCGAACATCCGCAAAGGCAGAACCTGTTCCGACCGGCGAACGTGGCGAAAACGCAGCGGCATCGCCGCCCTGCAAAGCAGGCTTGGGAAACATGAGCAAAGGCCTCCATGAAACAGCAACGCGGACGATCAGCGTTCGTAAATTGTCGAATGCGCACCGTCGCGGCCGCCGCGTACGGGGGCGTCACGACCTGTTACCCTGAGAGCGTATCACCTGTGAGCGAGTTCCAGGCGACGCGAACCAGAACACCTCACACCCTCTGCGAGCTGAGGGCTGCACGAAAATCCAGCGCAGCGGAGATCCCCCTCTATGTCAATCGAACTCAACTGGCTCCCGGAGCTGCCGGCGTGGTCAGGCCTCCTCGAAACCGCACGGCAACAGCCACCCGCGCAGGCACTCTCCACACTCCAGCGCCTCGCCAATACCCGCATGGACTTCATCCGCGCCGGCAAGCTCGATAAAACACTGCAACGCACCCTCATCGCCGCCAAAGACCAACAAAACCAACCCTTCCCCACCATCAAACTCGCCCTCCTCGGCTCCTCCACCCTCAGCCATCTCCTCCCCGCTATTCGTCTCGGTGGCCTTCGCCGCGGGCTCCTCTTCGACATCTACGTCGGCCCCTACGGCCTCTATCGCCAGGAACTCTCCGACCCCAACTCCGCCCTCTACAGCTTCCGCCCCGACGTCGTCTGCTTCGCGTTCGACGCCCAACACCTCGCCGGCGGTGAGAACGCCAGCCCCGAAGCCGCGATGGCCAACCTCCGCCAATGCTGGCGCCTCGCCCAGGAAAACCTCGGCTGCCGCGCCGTCATCCAGCAAACCATCCTTCCCCGCTTCCCCACCCTCCTCGGCAACAACGAAACCCGCCTGCCTACCTCACCTGCGGCCATCGTCGCCCAGCTCAACGCGGAGATCCGCGCCAACGCTGCATCCACAAACATCAATCTCCTCAGCGTGGACACCTGGGCCGCAGAAGATGGCCTCAATAATTGGTTCGACGCCTCCCTCTGGTACCAGGCCAAGCAGGAAATCCACCCCCGCGCCTCCGTCCTCTACGGCGACCAACTCGGCCGCCTCATCGCCGCCCTCTGGGGCCGCAGCGCCAAATGCCTCGTCCTCGACCTCGACAACACCCTCTGGGGCGGCGTCATCGGTGACGACGGCCTCGAAGGCATCGTCCTCGGCCAGGGCAGCCCCGCCGGCGAAGCCTTCGTCGCCTTCCAGCGCTACGCCAAACAGCTCAGCGAGCGCGGCGTCATCCTCGCCGTCTGCTCCAAAAACGACGAAGCCAACGCCCTCGAACCCTTCGAGAAACATTCAGAAATGGTTCTCCGCCGCAAAGACATCGCCTGCTTCGTAGCCAACTGGACCGATAAAGCCACCAACATCCGCGCCATCGCCGAACGCCTCAACATCGGCCTCGACTCCCTCGTCTTCGTCGACGACAACCCGGCCGAACGCCGCCTCGTCCGCTCCGAACTACCCGTCGTCGCCGTCCCCGAACTCCCCGAGGACCCCGCCGAATACGCCCGCACCATCGCCGATGCAGGCTACTTCGAAGCGGTCGACCTCACCGCCGAGGACCGCGAGCGCACCGAACTCTACCGCGCCAACGCCGCCCGCGAAGCCGCCAAATCCTCAGCCACCGACATCGGCGCCTTCCTCGACGGCCTCTCGATGGAACTCCACGCAAACAGCTTCGACATGCCCGGCCTCAAACGCATCGCGCAGCTCATGAACAAGACCAACCAGTTCAATCTCACCACCCGCCGCTACACCGAAGCCGATGTCCTCGGCATGATCGCCAACCCGGACGCCGCCACGCTGCAGCTCCGCCTCACCGACATCCACGGCGACAACGGCGTCATCGGCCTCACCCTCGGCTACAAACGCGGCAATACCCTCAGCATCGACACCTGGCTCATGAGCTGCCGTGTCCTCGGCCGCGGCGTCGAAAACGCCACCCTCAACCTCCTCGTCGAGCAGGCCCTCGAACTCGGCTGCAACATCCTCCAAGGCGAGTACAGGCCCACCACGAAAAACGGCATGGTCCGCGACCACTACCGCCAGCTCGGCTTCACCCTCACCGAAGAAGCCGCAGATGGCATCACACATTGGGAACTGCCTCTCACCGGCTACACACCCAGACCCACGCACATGAAAATCCTGAAAGGAGAAGCATGGACTCAGCCAGCCTCTATCGCCAGCTAACAGACATCTTCCGCGACGTCTTCGACGACGACACCATCGTCCTCACACCCCAGACCACCGCCGCCGACATCCACGACTGGGACTCCGCCAACCACGTCAACCTGATCGTCGCCATCGAGGTCAGAATGAAAATCAAGTTCAAAACCATCGAAGTCGAATCACTCCACAACGTCGGCAACCTCGTCAGCCTCATCGAGCAGAAACTCAGCGCCAAAGTTGCGCAACCGGCCTAACCCGATTCACCCAAAGCTGCCGCACGACATAGAAAACCAGAGCAGCCACGCAGGAAACAAACTCACTCTTGGAGCACAGCGCTTTCGCGCACCGCAATGCTGTTCAATTCCTACATCTTCCTCTTCGGGTACTTGCCTGTAGCCCTCATCGGCTATCAGATCGCCGCGCACTTCCACCGCCGCGCGGTCGTCCTCTGGCTCGCTTTTGCCTCTCTCGCCTTTTACGGCTACTGGAATCCCGTCTACCTCCTTCTGCTCTGCGCCTCCGTCCTCTTCAACTACATCGCCGGCGCGCTCATCAGCCGTCGCATCGCGAACAACATCGACACCCGCATCCTCCTCACTGCCGCCATCGCCATCAACCTCGGCGCCCTCTGCTATTTCAAATATCTCTTCCCATTACTCAACTTTCTCGCCGGCAGCGTCCGTTCCAACCTCCACTGGCATGACGTTATCCTCCCTCTCGGCATCTCGTTCTTTACCTTCACGCAGATCGCCTACCTCGTCGACCTCCAGCAGGGCGGCGCCGTCCAGCAGGACCTCGGCAGCTACACCCTCTTCGCCACCTTCTTCCCCCATCTCATCGCCGGCCCCATCCTCCACCACGCCGAGATCATGCCGCAGTTCCAACAGGAACGCGACTACCGCCTCAAGGTCGAAGACGTCGGCATGGGCTTCACCTGGTTCGTCATGGGCCTCTGCAAAAAAGTCCTTCTCGCCGACCGTTTCGCCATCACCGCCGACGCCTCCTTCCTCCATACCGCTCACATCAGCACCCGCTTCGCCTGGGCCGGCGTCCTCTCCTACTCGCTCCAGCTCTACTTCGATTTCTCGGGCTACTCCGACATGGCCAACGGCCTCGCCCGCATGTTCTCCATCGACTTCCCCCTGAACTTCGCCTCACCCTACAAGAGCCGCAACATCATCGACTTCTGGCAGCGCTGGCACATGACCCTCACGCGCTACATCACCGTCTACCTCTACAACCCCATCTCCCTCTGGGTCAGCCGCCAGCGCGCCCAGCGCGGCATGAAGATCTCCCGCAAAGCCATGGCCACCCCCTCAGGCTTCGCCATGATGATCGGCTTCCCTACCCTCGTCTCGCTCTTCATCGCGGGCGTCTGGCACGGAGCCGGCCTCCAGTTCATCATCTTCGGTCTCCTGCACGCCCTCTACCTCACGACCAACCACGCCTGGCGCGTCTTCCGCGGCGGCAAGCAGCAACCCGAAAAGCCACCCACCCTCGCCGCCCTCAATCACGCCGGCAGCGTCCTCCTCACCTACGCCGCCGTCGTCCTCGCACAGATCTTCTTCCGCGCTTCTAGCTCAGGTACAGCAGTCCAAATGCTCAAAGGCATGCTCGGCATGCACCACGGCCCCCTGCTCTCCACCGGCACCGAAGTAGTCCATCCCAACACCCTCCTCTTCGCCCAGATCGCCGCTGCCTTCTTCATCGTCTGGGCACTTCCCAACACCCAGCAGATCCTCGCCAGGTTCAAACCCGCCCTCGAACTCGCCCCCTCGGACCGCGAACAACCACGCCTGCACTGGCTCTGGCGTCCAACGCCAGCCTGGGGCTTCGTTCTCGGCGCCTGCTTCCTCGCCGTTCTCGTCAAAATGGAGAACCCCACCACGTTCCTGTACTTCCAGTTCTAGCAGCGCCAAGGAGCACCGCACGCGCCGTTTCCCGCACCCAGCCTGAACGCCGGAGCCCATCGCCCCATGTCCACCACGCAACAAGTCGTCAGTCCCGCAAAGGATCTCCTCACTGACACCATGGCGACCTCCCCACGCCGCAGATACCTGCGCTACTTCCTCGCCTTCTCCATCATGCCGGTCCTCGTCTGGCTCTCCGCCTTCCCCCTCGTCTGCGCTAAAAACTACGAGCAGTGGAGCGAAAGCCAGTGGGGCCCCATGCTCGAGTACCCCTACCTCACCTCAACACCCAACGCCGACGTTGTCATCTTCGGTGACTCCAGCGCCTTTCTCGGTATCGATCCGCGCCTCGTCAACGCCCAGCTCGGCATCAAGTCCCTCGTTCTTCCCAGCACCGTCGGCAGCCTGCCCGTCATGGGCGACTCCCCGCTTCGCTTTTACCTCGCCCACCACCAACAACCCAAACTCATCGTCCTCTACTTCGGCGCCTGGAACCTCGACTTCGCGCACCTCACCACCGGCCGCGTCTTTGAAGGCGAAGAGATGATGATGCGTCACGGCACCTGGGGCGAAATCCTCCACTACGAACTCCGTCACCCACTCGAGTTCCTCGAATTCCCCCTCCGCGTCTACTCCTCCTTCGGCCAGAAGATGGTCACCGCCATCCTCCTCCATCGCAGCCGCGCCAAGGACACCTTCGCCGCTCTCGGCCACGCCCCCTACACCGAACTCTTCGGCTCACTCACCAATACATGCCGCTTCCCGCAAGACTTCCTCGACCGCACCGGCCAACAAACCGTAGCCGACCTCAAACAGCGTTTTCAGACCCCCACGACCCAGGTCATGGTCTACCTCGCCCCGATCCCGAACTGCACCAACAGCGCCGATATCCGCAACCGCAACGTAAGCAGCCTCGGCGCTGCACCCCCCGCACTACTCCCGCCCACCGACTTCGCCGCAGACCCCTACTACGCCCATATCAGCCCGCCCTTCGTCCCCGATGCCACACAGGCCTTCACGGACGCCCTCCGGCAGAAGCTCCAGACCGTCGCACCGGAATTGCTCCATTCAAACGATTCACTTGCGGGTGCACGCTAGAACTTCTTCTCACCACTCGTGTAAAACATGACGGTGAATAACACCGCCCTTCTGCTCTTTCTTTATCTAGGCATCCTCAGCCTCAGCGGTACACTCCCCGCGCAGTCCACCGGCGACGTCCACGCATTCCTAACCAACAAAGACCGCACGGAGCTCCTCGCTGAACAGCACATCCCCTTCACCTCCCAACCGGCCCCCGCCGAAGCCACCACCATCCGCATCGACCCCGCCAAAACCTACCAGACCCTCGACGGCTTTGGCTTCGCCCTCACCGGCGGCAGCGCCCAACTCCTCCATCGCATGGAACCCGGCCCCCGCCACGATCTCCTCGAACAACTCTTCGGCAACCACCCAGGCCAGATGGCCGTAAGCTATCTCCGCATCAGCATCGGCGCCTCAGACATGAACGACCATGTCTACACCTACGACGACATGCCCCCCGGCCAGACCGATCCCAACCTCCAGCACTTCTCCCTCGCCGAAGACGAAAAAGATGTCATCCCCATCCTCAAAGAAGTCCTTGCGATAGCCCCTCACCTCCAAATCCTCGCCTCCCCCTGGACCGCACCCTACTGGATGAAGACAAACGATCTTCCCAAGGCCGGCCATCTCCGTCCCGAGTCCTACCCCGTCTACGCCAACTACTTCGTCCGCTATCTCCAAGCCATGCGCGCCGAGGGCATCCCGATTGCCGCGATCACCCTCCAGAACGAGCCCCTCAACCCCAAGAACACCCCCAGCATGCACATGGAAGCGCCCGAAGAAGCCGCCTTCCTGCGCGACGCATTAGGCCCAGCCCTCGCCAAGGCCAGACTCAACCCCCACATCATCCTCTTCGACCACAACTGCAACCACCCCGACTACCCCATCACCATCCTCCAGGACCCCAAAGCAGCCCAGTACGCCGACGGCTCCGGCTTCCACCTCTACGAAGGCGACATCGCCGCCATGTCCGAAGTCCACAACGCCTTCCCTGCAAAAAACCTCTACTTCACCGAGCAGATGATCGTAGAGCACACCCATGACGGCGCCCTCGAGCCCGTAGCCTACCCCGTCTCAAGAGTCCTCATCGGTGCGGTGCGCAACTGGTCTCGCAACGTCCTGCTCTGGAACCTCGCCGCAGACCCATCTTTCGGCCCTCACACCAACGAAGGCGGCTGCCCCGTCTGCCAGGGCGCCATCACCCTCGACGGCAACAAGGTCGAACGCAACATAGCCCTCTACACCATCGCCCACGCCTCGGAGTTCGTCCCCCCAAACTCCGTCCGCATCGACTCCACCCAAACCGACCCCCAACTCGCCAACGCAGCCTTCAAAACCCCAGGAGGCAAATACGTCCTGCTCGTCACCAACACCAGCCCAGACAAACACACCTTCACAGTGCAACT
>CAZZWG010000031.1:16291-18199 GCA_964657685.1 Verrucomicrobia bacterium Tous-C9LFEB
CGCTTACTCCGCCAACGTAAACGTCCCATGCAACCCGCCAACACAACTCGTCCCAACCCAAACATCAAACACCCCAGCCTCCAACACCTTCTTCCGCTCCGAACTACTCCAGTACCCCAGGTCCTCCGCCTTCAACACCAGCTCCACATTCTCCGTAGCCCCCGCAGCCACCATCACCTTGCGGTAAGCCTTCAACTCCCGCACCGGCCGCGACGTACTCCCCGCCCGCTGATGCGTATACATCTGCACCACCTCAGCCCCGGCCCGCTGCGAGTGGTTCGTCACCGCCACAGTCACCCGCAAACTTCCATCCTTGCGCAACGTCGCCGACCCCAGCTTCAACGCACCCAACTCCATCTCCGCATAACTCAGCCCATACCCAAACGGATACAAAGGCTTGCTCGACAAATCCCAATACCGCCCATCAGGATCGTCAGGAATCTGCGTCAGATTCGTGTTGTAAAACAAAGGCTCCTGCCCCGCACTCCGCGGCCACGTCACCGGCAAATGCCCACTAGGATTTGCATCCCCAAACAACAACCGGGCCACAGCACGCCCACCCTCAGACCCCGGATACCACGCATTCAAAATAGCCGGCACATGCTCTGAAGCCCACGTAATATCCAGCGGCCGCCCCGTCATCAACACCAGCACCACTGGCTTCCCCAACCCCACCACAGCCTCCAACAACCTCTCCTGCTCTCCCGGCAAACTCAGGCTGGCCCGCGACGCCCGCTCCCCATTCATCGTCTGCGCCTCACCCATCACCAGCACCGTCACCTCGGCCCCGCGCGCCAGCTCCAACGCATGCGCAAATTCCGCCTCCCGCGCCGCAGGCGTAGTTAGCGTCGGCTTCTCCGGTGGCACCTGCTCATCGAAAATCGTCGGTGCCCCCCGCTCAATCTCAACACCCTTCGTCACCTGCACTTGAGCCCCCGGCAGCATCTCCCGGATCCCCTGCGCGACCGTCACCACATTCTCGCGATCCCCATGAATCGCCCACGAACCCAGCGTGTCCAGCTTGCTATCCGCCAAAGGCCCAATCACCGCAACCGACTTGGCATCCTTCCGCAAAGGCAATGCATGCCCTTCATTCCGCAGCAGCACAGCCGTCTGCTCCGCAGCCAACTCCACCGCCGTCCGCTGCTCCGGAGCCCCCGTCACAGCCTTGAACTTCTGCATGTCCGCATAGGGCTGCGTAAACAGTCCCAGCCGGTACTTCATCGCCAGGATCGGCCGCACCATCCCATCCAACTCCGACTGGCTGATCTCCCCCTTCGCCACCGCAGCCGGCAGGTTCTCCCGGTAATTCGAACTCGTCATCTCCATGTTCACGCCAGCCTTAAACGCCCGCAGCGCCGCATCCGCAGCATTCGCAGCAAACCCATGCGTCTCCAGGCTCTTCACTGACTCCCAGTCACTCACCACAAAACCCTTGAAGCCCCAATCCTTCCGCAACACATCCTGCAACAGCCACGTGTTCCCCGTAGCCGGCACCCCATTCAAATCCATATACGCCGACATAATCGTCGCCGCCCCCGCATCCACACCAGCCTTGTAGGGCCGCAGATACACGTTATAGAGCAGCTCCTCCGAGATATCGGCGCTGTCGTAATCCCGCCCACCTTCAGCCGCCCCATACCCGCCAAAATGCTTCACACTCGCCAGGATGTGATCAGGCGCCCCAACCTGCTCGCCCTGGAACCCCCGCACCTGCGCCGCCGCCATCGTGCCGCCCAGGTAGGGGTCCTCCCCCGCACTCTCCATGATCCGGCCCCACCGCGCATCGCGCGCAATGTCCACCATCGGCCCAAAAGCCCAGTCCACCCCGGCCGCACGCGCCTCCTTCGCCGCCATCGCCTGCGTCCGCGTCACCAGCCCCGGATCCCACGAAGACGCCATCGCCAA
>CAZZWG010000031.1:18299-21581 GCA_964657685.1 Verrucomicrobia bacterium Tous-C9LFEB
ACAGTGGCCTGATCAGCATCGAGCGAGACAAACGTTTGGTTGGCATGGTTGCGATTGCTACCCACTCTACCGGGAGGTCCGTGCCGAGGCAACGATAGAAGCTTCACCACCCGTACGTCAGGCGCAAAAACACCCCCCCGCGCTTCCCCAACCCCGGCACCCTTACCCCGCCGCAAACGCAATTGCCATCTGCTGACCCTGAAGAGCATTGCCTCGCTTGTCAGCACTCTCAGCCCCCATCCGCCGCTCCCTCAGCGTTGTCTCCCGCGCTTCACTCCCCGCCGCCACCACGCGGTTCCGCCCTCCGCGTTTAGCTGCATACAGCGCCAGATCCGCGCTCTCCGTCAGTACCACGCCGGCATCCGTTCGCCCCGTCAACGCCAACTCCGCAAACGTGGCCACACCCGCGCTGATCGTCACCGGCCCGTGCGGCCAAGCCACGCCCCGCACCGCCGCGCACAACCGCCGCGCCAGATCCAGAGCCGGCGCCGCGCCCGCACCCGGCAACAACACCGCAAACTCTTCCCCGCCGTACCGGCACACATGATCCGTCGCCCGCACCAGCCGACGCAACAGCCGCGCCACGCCCACCAGTACCTCGTCGCCATACCCATGCCCGTGCTTGTCATTCAGCTTCTTGAAATGATCAATGTCCAGCATGATCAAGCTGAGCCTCCCCTCGCCCTCCTCCGCCGCCGCACACCCCTGCTCCAGCGCCAGGTCAAACGCCCTTCGGTTCCCGATCGCCGTCAACGGATCGATCATGCTCAACGTCGTCAACTCACTATTTGTTCGCGTCAGCTTCTGCGTAATCCGCCGCAACTCCGCCTGCTGCTCCTTCTCCCTCGTCAAATCCACCGACACCCCCGCCAGGTACCGCGTCCCACCCGCATCCGTAAACCCAAACTTGCACGTCCGCCAGTACAGCACCCCGCCATCCGGCCGCGGCGACGTCTCCTCCAGCAAGAGCTCCGTACCCTGCTCCAGAACAGCGCGATCCGTCCTCCGGAAACTCGCCGCCATCTCCCCCGGCCAGATCTCCTCATCCGTCCTGCCCAGCCACATCTCCGTCGTCACGCCATACATCTCCGCCAGCCGCTGGTTGTACCAGCACATCCGCCCATCCTCGTCCTTGATAAACGCCGCTACCGGGCTATGGTCCATGAACGCCTCAAACCGCAAACGGCTGCTCTCTAGCTCCCGCACCAGCGCCGCCCGCTCCCGCATCTCGCCACGCAGCGCTATCTGCGCCTCCACCTGCCGTGCCAGGCTCCGCAAACCCCGCATCTGCTTCTCCGTAAACTCCCGCGGTACTCTGTCCATCACGCACAACGCACCCAGCCGCTGCCCCTGCAATCCCCGGATCGGCACCCCCGCATAGGACCGCAAACCAATCTCTTCCTGCACGGTCAACGTGTCACGAAATCGCGCATCCGCAAGCAGGTCCGGCACCACCAGCGTGCTGTCCTCCTCGATCGTCACCGCGCACACCGAATCCCTCCGCCCCGTCTCCCCACACGACACCCCAAACGCCGACTTGATCCACTGCCGCCCCCCATCCAGCAGCGAAATCAAGCTAACCGGCGCTTCACAAAGCGTGGCCGCCAGCTCCGTGATCTCGTCAAACGCCTCCTCAGGCTCCAGATCGAGGAGATCCGTTCGCCGCAGGGCCGCTAACCGCGCCCCCTCCCCCACGCCGCGCACATCTTCCATCTCCATCTCTCCGCTCCCACTCACGGGCATTCCAACCTCCAGGAACAACTCAGCACCCCGAGCATAGCCCGCACAAAACGGGTAACGTTATCCCACTTTCGTCCCCCCGCAATCCCCCAGACATACCCTTGAACGTTCCCCGAACCGCCGTTGTCCACAGAGTTCCTCACCGCAGCGCAAATCGCCTGCGGCACGCTTCCGAAACGCAACCTCCAGCAAGGGCATCCGCCTCCTCCTTACTCGCCTGCCACGATGCCCCTTGCACCACGGCCGCAACCACTTCCCCCTCCAGCTCCCCGCTCCCTTCCACCGGCGCCGTCCCCTCCGCTATCCTTACCCTCTCCAGCTCTTCCCTCAAAAACACCCTGTCCTCCGGCGCCCCGATCGCCGCCAGTGCAGACGGATATGCCTTCGCAATCCCCGGCGGTTCACTGCGAACGCCCTCACGAAAAGCCGCCCGCAATCCGTCCGCCGGCAAATGCGCTGGCTCCTCCAGAAAGAACATCATCGCCCCGCCACTCTGATCCTTCCCCGGCAGCATCGGCGCTAACAACGCCCCGGAACGTTTCGCATCCCAGCGCATCAGGTAGACCACCGCCGCTGCCTGCGCACTCTGGTCCCAGTCGCTCATCCGCGCCAGGTAAGCTGCCCGCACTGGCTCCACCAGGGACGCATCCGCAAACCGCGCCACGTACCCCATCGTCACCCCCAGGTCGTACCGTCTCCCCTCCGCCGTCATGTCTCTCCGCATCTTCGCCAGCAAACATTCAGCCACCCCGGGCAACGTCTCCGCCGGGCTCAGGTTCTTTACCTCCCGAATCCGCGCGGGATGCTCCGCACACGCCTCCCGCGCCAGGTACCGCGGCACCTCGCCAGGAGCCAGCACCGCCAGCAATCGCAGCGCCCCTACCCGGTTGTTCGCGAACGTGGCATCCGGCGTCGTATCCAACAGCCGTTCCAGCGCAGGCACCATCCGCGGATCCTCAAATTCTCGGCCAAAGCCCTGCAGAAGCCACTCCACCGTGTACTCATTCACCTCCCCGAAGTGCGTGATAAGCACCTCCCGCGCCGCCTCGAAATCCGCGCTCGCAGCCCTCTTCCTGCCCCCAAGGAGCACCGTCTGCGCAGCCTCCAGCCGCGCCTCGCCCCGCCGCTCCCCAAGCGACCCAGCCAACTGGTGCACGTAGCCCAGCCGCATCGCCTCTGCCGCATCCCGGCCAGCTCCCGCCATACCCGGCTGGAACGGCTGCTCAAGACTCAATCGCAGCGCAACCAGCAAATCCAGCAATGGCGCCGAAACGACCTGCCGGGGATCCGCCAAAGCCGTCTCCAGCCCCTCCACCACCATGCCCCGGTTCCGCGCAATCCAAAGCCCCTGGCTCACATCTACCGCAAACGGATAAAACTCCTTCGGGTGAAGGTACAACGACAGCTTCACCCGCGTAGCCGCATCGCCCGGCAGATACGCCAACTGCCTCGCGAGCGCCTCCGCCGCCGGCTGCGTCCCAGACGACCGGATCCCCGCCTCCAACGACGCCGCCAGCGCAGCCTCCTCCCCCTCCGGAAACG
>CAZZWG010000032.1:0-21408 GCA_964657685.1 Verrucomicrobia bacterium Tous-C9LFEB
TGCCTACAGCATCCTTGCGTGCAGCGGCCTATGCTGTCAGCGTCCGACGCGGCTACAGCGGTGGACTGGAATCCCCTGCAGCCGGCTTTCCTCATCGCCCCTGTGCAGTGGCCGGCTGCCGAGAGCCTGCCAAACTGGTTATCGGATCCCCCGCCGCTGCGAAACAGCAGCCTCGTTTCCCTTCATACAGTACTCCGCGTTTAGCCCACTACTCCTGAGCAGGTGTTTGCTCGCCGGCAGAAGCTTGTCTCGTCCCTTCCGGGGCGTTGATTCAGATTCGCCGGGGACAGCTTTGGGTTCTACACCAACCAGCGGAGTCTTCCCGTAATGCCGAACCATCAACCCTTGATCCAGAGCGTCGCGCTCTTGGCTGCGCTCGCTCCTGCATCCGCCTTCACTCAGCGACCTCAAAGTAGCGAAGCAATGCCTGCAATGAGAAGCCCCGGCAACCAGGATACGCAAGCACCACCAGCCCGCCCGGCGTGCGGCGAGAGCATGCCCGGTATGCAGATGTGTCCTCCCCCGCCCGCCCAAGCGACGGCGGCCATGCCGTTGAACCAGATGCCTGGAATGAACATGGCCCCGGGCATGACTGAACTGATGCAGCAGATGCAACCGAAAACCTTTCTCCAGGAAATCCGGCACCACGCTGCTTCGGGAACCAGCGCGGAGCCGAACTCGACGCCGACGCCTATGCTGATGGCGATGAGAGGGCCGTGGATGTTGATGTTTCACGCGAATGTCTTTCTCAACGACACCCAGCAGACCAGCCCGCGCGGAGGAGACAAGCTCTTCTCCACGAACTGGTTCATGCCGATGGCTGAGCGCAAGCTGGGTCCAGGGCAGCTCACCCTCCGCGGCATGCTCTCGCTGGAGCCGGCGACCATCACGGGTGAGCGGTACCCCCTTCTCTTGCAGCAGGGCGAAACGGCCTATGGCTTGCCCATCGCAGACGGGCAGCATCCGCACGACTTCTTCATGGAGCTGGCAGCCCTGTACGACCTCAAGCTGGGCGACGGGAGCCTGCTCACTTTCTATGTAGCTCCCGAAGGCGACCCAGCCATTGGACCGACCGCCTATCCGCACCGGGCGTCTGCCTCCGAGAACCCTGTGGGCACGCTCGGGCACCATCAGGAAGACTCGACGCATATCGCTAACGATGTCCTTACGGTGGGTTTCACACACGGCCTTGCGCGCATCGAGGCCGGCGGCTTCCACGGCCGGGAGCCGGATGAGCATCGATGGAACATTGACCAGGGCAGCATCGATTCGTGGTCAACCCGTCTGACGATGCAGCCAGGGCAGAACTGGAGTGGGCAATACTCCTACGCCAGAATCAAGAGCCCCGAAGCTCTCTTCCCTGCCGAGGACCAGGAGCGCATGACTTCTTCGGTCATGTACAACAGGCCACTGGCTCAAGGGAATTGGGCGAACACGGTTCTTTGGGGGCGAACCCGATCGCTGGGCGATTCAGCCAAAGAAAACAGCTACCTGCTCGAATCGACTCTCCGGTTCAAGACGCGCAACTACGTCTGGACGAGAATAGAGAATGCGGGACGCTCCAGTGAGTTGCTCAACGGTGAAAACCCGCTGCCGGCCGGCTTCCAGGAGAGACCCCTAACGCACGTGCAGGCGTACACCTTCGGTTATGACCGGGACGTGGAACTCATTCCGCATATCGCTTCCGCGGTGGGCGCGGAAGTGACAGCCTACCGTGTAGGAAAGCCCCTGCAACCGATCTACGGAACGGACCCCGTAGGGATCAACCTTTTCATTCGGCTCAGGCCCGTTTCCGACAAACAGCGTTGAGCGCCTCGCCGAAGACATCAGAGGATAACTTCACAATGAAAACAGAAGAGATTACGCAACGAAGACAAATACCTCGATTGCACCTGCTGCCGCGGCCAACGGTGAGATCGGAGCAGAAGCAGCAATGGAACGCTGAGGGAACACCCTGCGCTGCTGTAGCAAACGAACGAAAGCCGGAGACAATATGAAGGATCCAGTGTGCGGGATGACGGTTGATCCAGCAAAAGCAGCCGCGACTGTCGAACATGAGGGCACACGGTACTTCTTCTGCAGCCAGGGATGCGCATCCAGGTTCCGCACCGACCCGGAGAAGTATCTCGCGCCTACGCCGTCCGTAGCGCCCACAACGTTGTCCATACCTGCCGAACAGCAGACCGAATACATTTGCCCCATGGACCCCGAGGTTCACAAGATGGGTCCAGGAGCCTGCCCGAAATGTGGAATGGCTCTTGAACCTGCAACCATCACCGCACCGGCGACAAGAACGGACTTCACCTGTCCGATGCACCCGCAGATCAGCCGCGGGGAGCCGGGCAACTGCCCCATCTGCGGCATGACGCTGGAGCCGCGGGAGACCACCGTTGAAGAGGTGAACCCCGAGCTGGTCGATATGACACGACGCTTGTGGATCAGCATCGCGCTGGCCGTCCCGCTGCTTGCGCTCATGCTTTCCGGTCTGCTGCGATCGATGCCGCTTCAGCACCTGCTCTCCGCGCGGACGTGGGCCTGGATGGAGTTCGCACTGGCGACCCCGGTGGTCTTCTGGTGTGGCTGGCCCTTCTTTGTGCGTGGCTGGCAATCCGTCGTCGGTCGCAGTCTGAACATGTTCACGCTGATCGCACTCGGGACCGGTTCAGCTTACCTCTATAGCGTCGTGGCAACCTTCGTTCCCCGGCTGTTTCCACCGTCCTTTCGTGGGGAAGGTGGGGAGATCGCCCTGTACTACGAGCCCGCTGTCGTGATCATCGCCCTCGTTCTCTTGGGCCAGGTAATGGAACTCCGCGCCCGAAGCCAGACCGGAAGTGCCATTCGAGCGCTGCTCGGCCTGGCTCCGAAAACGGCAAGAAGGATCGACGCCCAGGGAGGCGAAGCCGATGTATCGCTCGATCAGGTGCGGGCAGGTGACCGGTTGCGTATCAGGCCGGGCGAAAAGATCCCCGTCGACGGTGTGGTGCTGGAGGGACATACATCGGTGGATGAATCAATGGTCAGTGGCGAGCCAATCCCTGTGGAGAAGGACGTAAACGCGAAGGTGACTGGCGGCACTGTGAATGCAACAGGCGGATTCATTATGCGAGCGGAACGCGTGGGTGCAGACACGCTGCTCGCGCAGATCGTGAAGATGGTCACGGAGGCCCAGCGTTCGCGCGCCCCTATCCAGCGGCTCGCGGACCGTGTAGCGTCTTTCTTCGTTCCCGCTGTCATCGTTGCGGCTATAGCAACTTTCTTCGTCTGGTATGTCATGGGTCCGCAGCCACACTTCGCGCATGCCCTCGTGAATGCCGTAGCGGTCCTGATTGTGGCCTGTCCCTGCGCCTTGGGGCTGGCGACGCCGATGGCAATCATGGTCGGAACGGGCCGCGGAGCCGGGGCCGGCATCCTGATTCGGAACGCCGAGGCTCTTGAAACGTTTGGCAAGGTGAATACGCTCATCGTCGATAAGACCGGCACTCTTACCGAGGGCAAGCCGATACTCACTTCGGTCATTCCACAACCCGGAATGACCGAAGCGGAACTGCTGCAGCTCGTTGCCAGCCTTGAGCGATCGAGCGAACATCCGCTCGCCGCCGCCATTGTGAAGGAGGCCGCAACCCGGAAGCTCCTCCTTACGGACGTGCAAGGCTTTGTCTCCATCACTGGTAAGGGCGTAGAAGGAACCATCTCCGGGAAGCGGGTCGCCATCGGCAATGCAGAGCTCTTTCGCGAGCTGGGGATCGACCCAGCGCCGCTGCTCACGCAGGCAGAGGCTCTCAGGAAGGAGGGGCAAACGGTGATGATGATCGCCGCAGATCGACGGGCAGCGGGCCTCGTCAGCGTCTCTGACCCCATGAAAGCCTCAACCCCGGAGGCGGTCCGGGAGCTGAAGGCAGCCGGCCTCAACATCATTATGGTCACAGGCGACAACGCGATCACGGCTCACGCCGTTGCCGCCAAGCTCGGCATCGACTTCGAGGCCGACGTACTCCCTCAGCAAAAGGCCGAGGTGATCCGGAAGTACCAGCGTGACGGCGCCATTGTGGCCATGGCTGGCGATGGCGTGAACGACGCTCCAGCACTCGCTCAGGCAAATATCGGGATTGCCATGGGAACCGGAACAGATGTAGCGATGGAGGCCGGCGGCATTACGCTTCTGACGGGCGATCTTCGCGGCATCCTTCGTGCGCGCCGCCTCAGCCAGGCCACGATGAGCAATATCCGGCAGAACCTCTTTTTCGCTTTCATCTACAACGCGATAGGAGTTCCCCTTGCGGCCGGGGTGCTCTTCCCTGCCTTCGGCCTGCTCTTAAATCCTATGATTGCGGCTGCAGCCATGAGCTTCAGTTCTGTGTCCGTCATTGCAAACTCGCTGCGACTGCGGTCTGCCAGGCTGTAGCGAAGGCGCGTCCCCAGCCGGTCCCCAGACAGATACGTGTCACAGGCCTACGGACCGGTTCAGCCGAACGTTTCGCCGCCGCGGTGGAGAGGAACCATCCGGCCACCTGAATCCTTCCGCGCTTCATGGATCGTGCATCCTACAGCCCGGAAGCGAGATGCTTCATCTGGAGTGTACGAGCGGTTTATGGCAATCAAGACAGTGAACGATCTTTTTGTGTGGCAGCTGCGGGACATGTATTCGGCGGGAAAGCAGGCGGTCAGGGCATATCCGAAACTCGCAAAGGCGACGCGTTCTCAGGAGTTAAGGTCCGCGCTGGAGGGTCAGGCGGAGCAAACCCGGTATCAGATCGAGCGACTGGACCGGGTATTTGAAGTGCTGGAAAAGAAGTCGTCCGGGAAGACCTGCGAGGCGATGAAGGGCTTGATTGAGGAGGCCCGGGACGCTGCGGAGGAGATTGGCAAGGGACCGGTGCTGGATCTCGCGATCATCGCCGCCTGTCAACAACTGGTGCACTACGACATCGCGTCCTACGGAACGGCCGTGGCAGCGGCGAGGGCACTGCATCTCTCCGAGATCGATGGCCTGCTCTCCGAAACACTGGGGGAACAGAGAGCGGTGGATGAAAGGCTGAGTGCGCTGGCAACGGCGATTTATGGCCAATTACTTCCCGGCGCGACGACCGGAAGTGATGACGAAGTGGAAGAGAGTCCCCTGCCGCGCAGCGCTGTGAAAGTTGCTCGAAAGAAAGTAGCATCAAAATCGAAGAAGTCTTGATGTGACAGGCGACGGCATCCCGGGGCGAACACATCCTAGGGTATGTATCGTTTACGGCTACAACGAAATCGACAAAAGGCAGGATTATGGCAGACACAAGCAGCTTGGTCAAAACAGTGATTCAGGTATTGAATGACGGCGCGCGCGGATTCGCAGACATCGGTGAGCACCTGAAAAGTCCGGAGTTGAAAAGCTTCTTCATCCAGGAAGGCCAGAAGCGGTCGGAGTTTGCGCGTGAGTTGCAGGCCGCAACCGGTTTGAGCGAGGATGTGGGCGGCACGGCGGCGGGCTCTGTCCACCGCGTGTGGGCTGACTTCAAGGCGAACCTTGGCGGCGGCGATCATACCCTGCTGGAGACAGCGGAACAGGGGGAAGATGCGGCCAAGAAGGCGTACAAGGAAGCCGTGGAGGACACGACGGTAGACAGCAATGTGCGTTCGGTTCTGCTGAAGCAGCAGCCGCACATTCAGGCCTCGCACGACAAGGTCAAAGCGTTTCGCGACAGCTTGGCCTCGTAGGCTGGCGTGGGATCCGGGAGGGCCGCACTCAACGTGCGGCCCTTCCCTTTTAGTGGCCGAGTTGTTGCTCGAAAAAGCGCGCCATCAGGGCATCGGCTTCTTTCGTTTCAGGCAAAGTTGGGTCGTTCCAGAAAGCGTGCGGAAGAGCTTCGAAGACCACCAGCCGAGCGTCGACACCTGCCCGCAGAAACGCCCTGTGCAGAATGGTCGTACCGCTCAGAAGCAGATCGCGGCCACTGGTGATGAACAGGCTTGGCGGCATGCCGTGCAGGTCCGCGAAAATGGGAGAAAGAACAGGGTCATGCAGGCTCGTTGCACCGGTGTACTCGCCGTGTCCCTCTTCGGGCGGTCGCGGCAGGTCGAGATGGCCGGAGAGGCCGTTGAGAGCGTACATCGCCTGCGAGTCGCCGTTGCGGCTGAAGTCGCCCATGCCGGAAAAGACGCCGAGCGCGGCAGGTAGCGGCAGGTTGAGCTTGCGCAGTTGCACTGCCACTTCTGCGGTCAGGATAGCGCCCGCGGAGGTGCCGAAGATGCCGACATCCTGCGGGCGATGCGTCTTAAGCACCTCGCGGTAGACGGCGACGGCGTCGTCCACGGCTGCGGGGAATTTGTGCTCGGGCGCAAGCCGGTACAGAACCGCCACCACCCGGGTTCCTGAAAGCGCGGCGACAGGAATCGATTCGGTGAGTGAACCGGAATCCGAATTGAAGCCGCCGCCATGCAGGTTGATCAGGACGCGATTCGTATGGGATGGCGTGATGCCGGGTGGGGTGATGACGCGCACCGGAACGCCGGCGATGGTCTGTTGCTGGACGTCGCACGGGTAGAGGGCGCGAAAGGCCTCCCCTGCCCTGTTTTGCCAGGTGTCGGTGCCGCTGCGGCGCTCGGCAAGCGTTTGCGGGACGGCTTTATCGGAGGCAGGCCGGGCAAGCGCGCGCTGGGCTTCCGGACTGATCGTAGCCGGCACCGGGATGACGCGGGTGACGTGCGCCGTTCCGTTCGGGGCGATGACGCTGGAGTTTGTTTGCGGACCGGCAGGTGAAGAGGATGGATTCTGAGCAGCGCACATAAGAGTTAGCAGGGGCAGCAGGCATGTGCCGGGGAGAATGAACCGCAAGCGCGCCCGGCGTTTTGTGTATTGCAAATCAAGAGCCTCCGTCGATCTGGATAGCCGACCCTAAGACAAGTATCACGATGGCCGCGATGTTGGCTCAAGCCTGTGGAGAACCTCGCTTGCGTTTGTAGACGGACGTGCTACATTCCATCTCACCCTCCCTTCGTTTCAGTGGGCTCTGTATGCCGGTTTCGCGTCGTATCCGATCGTTGCTGCCGCTCGCCGGCCTGTTCAGCGCGACCGTGATCATGGGCGCCCTGCTGTTTGCCTTCCATATGCATCGCGTGCTTCAACGGGCGACGCAGGTAGCCGCAGCATCGCATCGACTACCTTTCCGGTTCGGGCCCTATAGAGCGCCTGCAGAGGCAGGCTTCACCCCCGTGGGCGCGCCGGCAAACCTGCGCGCCGGAGCGGTACTTGATGGAGAGATCTATCTAAGTGGTCCAGGAGAGCTGGCCGTCTTTGACCCAGGGGGAGCACCACGGCGTACCTGGCGGTCAGGCCTGGAACTGCCAGGGACAGCCTTGGGTGGCGTGACCCCAGTGCGCCTACGCGGCATGACGCACACGCAAATTGCGGTCGCAACCTCGGATGCAGGTGTGCTGTTTGTCGATGCATCGGGCGGGGTTGCGCAGCTTCTGCCCGGGGAGCCGAAGCTGCGCAACATCACCGCACTGGCAGCGCTGCCGGACGGCGAACTGATCCTCGGAACGCAGCGGGGCGGCGTTCTGGTTTTCGACGGCGAGACGCTGGCGCTTTACCGACCGGATCTGGCCGGGCTTGCGGTCACCGCGCTGCTGGCCGTTCAGGATGGCGTGTGGATCGGTACACAAAACAATGGCGTCTACCTGGTGCAGGGTGGGACGACCAAGAACCTTGCTGCCCAGCTCCCGGATCCGCATGTTGAATCTCTCGCAGGGGAAGCGGGACGGGTTTTTGTCGGGACCCCGGACGGAGTTGCAGAGTTTGCCGGCGGCCAGCGGGTGCTCACGCTGGCGCAGGGCACGTTTGCGCATGCCATGGTCGCGCAAGGAAGCACCCTCACCGTTGCGGCGCTGGAGGGCGGCACGGTGGAGGTGCCGCTGGGTACAGCGTATCGCGCATCGATTGGGATCGTAACTCCATCTGCGCAGGAGCGCACCGAGCAATTTCTCTTCATGCCGGGCAGCCGGGATCTGTGGGCCGTGCGGGCCGATGGCCTGTACCGACGGCGCAGCGGCGCCTGGACCCGCATGCTCGGGACGGAGGCAGCGACACTTGCCGATGCGAATGTCTCGGCGCTCGCGTTTGCGCCGGACGGCAAGCTCTGGATCGGCTACTTCGATCACGGCATCGATATCGTCGACGCGACGGGCGGCCGGGCACGGCACAGGGAAAATGATCAACTCTTTTGCGTAAACCGCATCGCCGTCGATCCGCGACGGGAGACGATGGCGGTCGCAACGGCGAATGGGCTGGTGCTGTTTGACCACGCCGGCGAACCGCGCCAGGTGCTCCGGCGACGGGATGGACTGATCAGTGAACACGTGAACGACGTTGTTTTCGATGGGGACACGATGACCGTGGGAACATCGGCCGGACTGAGCTTTGTGGGTCCGGCCGGGGTCGAAAGCCTGTATGCCTTCGGGGGATTGGTGAACAACCATGTCTATGCCCTGGCGGTGTCGCCGGGGACTGGGGAGATGGTCGCGGGGACGCTCGGTGGTGTGTCTGTGATGCAACGTGGAGAGGTACGGCGCAATGTCACCGCGTCGAACTCAGCCCTTCGTCACAACTGGATTACAGCAGTAATGCCGCTGCCGCACTTCGCGGGAGATGGATACCTGCTGGGCACCTATGGTGGAGGCTTGCTGCAGATGAATGCGGCCGGTGGAATCGCGACGATGCCGGGTGCGGCACGGGACGGCATCATCAACCCGAACGCTTTGCTGGTGACAGAAACGCACGTCTTTGCGGGATCGCTGGGCGGCGGACTGTGGGTCTTTGGACGATCCTCACAACGCTGGCAACAGGTTACGGCGGGGCTGCCATCGCTCAACGTGACGGCACTGGCGGCGCAGCATGGTGAGCTTTATGTAGGGACAGAGAATGGCCTGGTGCACCTTGCCGAAGCGCGGCTGCCTGCATGAGGCGGATCGATCTCAGCCCGGCGATGCTGCTTCTCTGCCTTCTGTTCACGGGCGCGCGGCCGGCTGCTGCGGCGACAGGCGTGTTGCTGCCGCGGGATGCGCAAACTCCGGATCCCAAGGTGCTCTCGCTTGAAGAGATGACTGTGCGCGTAGAGATCGACAACGACGATGCGCATGTCATCATCACGCAGATCTTTCTGAATCACACAGCCGGTATTCAGGAAGGTACGTACCGCTTTCCCCTGCCCGGCGGTTCGACGATCTCAGACTTCGCCGTGTGGGATGGTGCGGTGAGGATCCCGGCCGTGGTGCTGGAGCGGCGGCGTGCGGAAGAGGTATACCGCAATGCACGCCTGCAGGCCGTAGACCCCGGGCTACTGGAAGCAGGTGAGCGCGAGGGTGGAACTCCGGAGGAGACCGCTCTGTTCACGGCGAAGATCGTTCCGATTGTCGCGTATGGCACCAAGCGCCTGGAGATTGAATACCACCAGCACATCGAAACCACCGCGTTTGCGGCAGGCTTCGTGCTGCCGTTGAAGCCGGACGCGGGTGGGCAGGAGAGCGTGGGCAAGTTCCATGCATCGGTGCTGCTTCATTCTGCGCAGACGATGACGGGCGCTCGGATGAACACCGGCTACACCTACCGGACAACGCAAAGCAACGCTCATTCCTTTTCGGCCGAGTTGGACGCCTCGCCCCTGCGGCTGACCGATGACCTTGGTCTGCAATGGCAATTACAGCAGGGTGCCGGGGACACGCTGGCAGTGATCGCGCATCGTGATCCAACGCCTGCAGCGCCGCAGCCGGATGAGAAATCCCCGTCGCCGGCCACGGCTGAGCCGGGCTTCTTCCAGGCAACGTTGCTGGCAGGCGCACCTGCGGCGGCGCAAGCCACTGCCCCGCCCCGCACCGTCATCCTGCTGTTTGATACGTCGCTCTCCATGCAGTGGGACAAGCTGGAGCGCAGCTACGCCGCTGCCGCGAGCCTTCTGCAGACCTTGCATGCTGACGATCGTTTCAACCTCCTTCTCTTCAATGACCGCGTCGTTTCTTTCAGTCCCGCTCCGGTGGCAGCCGATGCCGCGGGCATTGCCGCGGCCATGACCTTTCTGCGGGCCAGCCACCTGCGCGGCGGAACCGACATGGCGAAGGCGCTCGCCGCTGGCTTATCGCAGTGCACCGGACTGGAGCGCGCGGCTGACCTCGTTGTGCTCTCCGACGGCAACGCCGATGCAGGTGAGAGCGTGTTGCCGGGCAAGATCGCCGCTGCCTACACAAAGCAGTGGAAGGCACTCGCTCCTCGACCGCACACAGACATCTTTGCCGTGGGTGACGACGCGGACCTTGGATTGCTGCGGCTGCTGGCACAGAACGATGGCGTGCTGGAGCAGGTGCTGTCGACGGAACCTCTCGACCTGCACCTGAAAAACTTTCTGGCCAAGCTGAGCAGCACACCCCTGGCCGGTCTCACCCTGCAAACCAAACCAGGTCAGGCCATAAGCCTTGTATATCCGCTGCAGGAAACGACGTTCAGTGGATCGACCGCGTCCTGGGTCGGACAGTATGCGCGGCCCGGAGAGGTGGCGTTCAAAGTTCACGGCACGCGCAAAGGTGAGGCGCTGGAAGCAAATGCGACGGCCAATCTACCCGCGCAGGAGCTCGCGCATCCGCAACTGCCGAGGCTCTGGGCGCAGGCCCGCGTGCAGGCGTTGCTGGAAGGGATTGATCGTGACGGCGAGACCACCGCGGCCATCGACGAGATCATCCGCCTGGCGCGACGCTACAAGCTGGTGACGCCCTACACCTCCTTCCTGGCAGTGCCGCGTTCGCTGTTGCGGCCACGCGTCATTCGTCCCGGAGATCCGGTGCTGCGGGTCCGCACCGATCCGGCAATCCGCTCGGTGGTGGCGATCTTTCCCTTCGGCCTCACCAAGCCTTTGCGTCATCTCGCCGAGGAAGATGTACCGGACCGGCGAGGCCCCAGAGGCACCGAGGGCGGCCTGCTTTGGGAGACACGCTTCCTTGCACCCGCCGGTATGTCCGACGGCACCTATGCCGTGCGCTTGATTCTGCGCGATGCCGCCGGTGCGGTGTATCGCGAGGGGAAGAGCTTCGTGATCGCCAGTACACCGCCGGCCTTGAAGATTCTCTTGCCGCAACGGCGCGTCCATCGCGGCGAGACCGTGACGCTGCGGGTAGCGGCTTCTTCCACAACGCGCACCCTGACAGCTCGGCTGGAGAATGGCTTCCCCCTGAACCTGCGCTGGAACCCGGCAGCCGCGGCCAATACAGGCCTGCTGACCATCCCGACCGATGGACCGTTGGGGCCGGCCACGCTGATCGTGACAGCGGAGGATGTAGCACATAACCTCGGAACCGCGGAGGTGACCGTCGATGTCGCGCCTTAGCTTCCGAAAGCCACAGCGATCGGGAACGGTGATCGGCATGCTCTTCGCCGGCATCGTTGTGCTCTGCGCGCGGGCGCTGCTTCCGCCGTGGCTGCAGCATGCCGTGAGCGGATCTACCGTGGAGGCCGCACTCTTCCGGACCATGAGCCTGCCCGGAGTGGACGTGCTCTATCCAAGGCCCCCCGGGGAATCGGTTGCGGAACTGACCAGGCTTGTTGACAGCGCGCCGAAGGAGATCGCTCTTCTCAGCCTGCGCGCGCACCAGGAGGAGAATGCGCTGGATTTCGCAGCGGCGGAGCGTGACTGGAAAGCGTATGCGGCCCAAGCTTCGGACCACGGCGCAGCCGAGATGGAGCTGGCATCGTTCTACGGACGACGGCTCGCCGTAGGGGATCAGTTTGCAACTTTGCTTACGGTGGGTGCGTCGCCGCCTGTCCCGCAGGACGCGGTAACAGCGCCCGTATCGCAGCGTTCCTGGACGGCTTTTGAACAGGCGCTTACGGTAGCCCGCACGCAGAGCCTTGCGCCCGCTGTCGTCCAGCCGCTGTGGGACGCCTGGATGTCCCGCTATCCGCTGCAGTCGACCGTGTATGCGCGTGCATTCACCTGGGAACTCAACAACAAGCGCACCGTGGAAGCGCGGGCAGTCGTAGCAAAGTTCCAAACGGCCTTTCCAGCAGACCGCCCCTTTGTACTCAAGACCGAAGCGCTGCTGCAGTTGCAGGGCGGTGGCCCGGAGGCCGGGCTTCGCGCGCTGGCGGGGTATGACAAGGGCTTCTCACCGCTGTGGCCGGAGGATCTCGCGAACAGCTACTTCGATCTGCTGGCAGCCACGCACAACACGCGGCGTTTTGTTGCAGAGGCACAGGCAAGGCTGGCAAAGGATCCGGACGACCTGAATGCCGCAGCCCGGTTGTTTGCCTACCACCGCCACGGAGGTCACCCGGAGGCAGCCCTGGCGGTGCTCGCGGCCTATCGCGACAGCAAGGAGCAGCGTGATCCGGCGGGCAAGAACTGGACGCCGGACGAGCTGGGTACGCTGGAGCAGCTTACCGCCTCCGCAAAGGCCTATCCTGACGCCGCGCGCTACGCCTTCGCCTTGTTCCATCTGCCAGGCAAGGTAGCCGATGGCCGGTCGGCAGAAGAGACCGGGCTGGCGGCCATGGTCGGTCTTCTGCTGGACGGGCCGGAGCAACCGATTGCGCTCGGCGCCGGGAATCTGAGCATGTACCGCGACATCGCTTCGGCAGATGCGGGCCCCGGTTTCTGGAACGGTGTGCTCTCTCTCTGGTTGAACGACGAAGCTCTCCGGGATCAGTTCACCCAGCAGGAGGCAAAGGCCCAGCCCTACTTCCATCGTGCGGAGGCCGCTGCCCTGCTCAAGTTGCTCGACGAGCGGGCGCCCGGCAATCCGCAACGCTCGTCTCTGCACGCGAAGCTCATCGAGGCCTACGCAGCCTATGGTGAAGACACGGCGCTGCTGGGGGAGGGGGAGACTTTCCTGCGCAGCTTTCCAGGTGGCATGGATCGTGTTTCGGTTGCGCTTGCGATGGCCGATGCGCAAGCACGCCGTAAGGACACCGCGGCGGAGTTCGCCGTGTACGACAAGCTCCTGCTGGAGCTTGCACAACAGGCCGGCAATCTGCCTTTGGCCACTGCCGCGCTCGCAACGGCAACTCCGCCTGACTCGACAGCAGTTGGGGCATCTGCGGAGGTCGAGGTGCGGAACAGCGACCTTGACACACAAGAAACAGCGTCTGAGGACAGCAACCCGCAGACACGGCCAAGCACCACTCAAGCCTTTGACCTCAACACGGGTCCGCCCACCCCGGCAGCAAGCCCCGCGGCCACCGCGTATGCGGAAATCCTCGATCGGTACCTGGGCCGGCTGACGTCCATGCACCAACTGCCGCAGGCACTCGCGGTGCTGCGCAAGGAGCTTGACCGTAACCCCAACGATCCCAGGCTGTACGAAAAACTGGCAACGTTTCTCGGCCAGAACGACCTTTCCGCGCAGGAAGAAGAGGTCTATCGCGCGGCCATCGCGAAGTTCGATGACAAGAGCTGGTATGACAAGCTGGCCCGTTTCTACCTGCGCTCCAGGCGTGACCAGGACTTCGGCAAGCTGACCCGGCAGGTCACGGACATCTTCTCCGGGATGGACCTTGACGCGTACTTCACCGGTGTACGAGGCGGTGGTCCGCAGCTTGGTTTGCAGCTGAACCTGTATGCGCACAAGCGCTTTCCGCATGACCTTGTGTTCACGGGGAATCTGCTAGCGGCGTACCGCGCACAGCCCACCGCAAATCCCGCCGCGTGGGAGCGCCTGTTGCGGGAAACATGGTGGGAAACGCCGGAGCTGACGAACCAGTTCTTTGCATTTCTGAGCAGCTCCGGCAAGCTGCGGGCCGAGCTTGCTTCCCTGCCCGCCGGTGTGGATCCGGCCAATCCGGCAGCGTTGCAAGAGCGTGCCGAGGCTGCGCTATGGGCCTCTCACTTTGAAGCAAGTGCGCCTCTCTTCGATCAACTTGCGCAGGGGTACCCGGCCGACGCAAACCTCGGCACGACGGCCGCGGACCTTCACCGCTCCCTTGCCTGGCTGGACCCTGCCGGCCCCGCTGCGCACATCCAGCAGGCGGTAGCCATTGAGCAGCGACTGCTCTCGACCAGCCCCGGTGATCTCGAGCGGCTTGCCCGCATCGGTGACATCCTTTCTGACCACGCGGATGGCAGCCCCGCAAGCTATCAGCCTGCTGCTGTCTTCTGGCATCGCATGCCGGGAACCGCGCCAGGGGATGGGGACGCCTATCTGCAAGCCGCGACGGTGTTCTGGGATTACTTCCAGTTCGATGAGGCTCTGGGAGAGATCAACCAGGCCCGCGCGCACTTAGGCGACCCGGTTCTTTACGGCTATGAGGCCGGCGCCGTCTTCGAAGGCAAGCGCGATTTCGCGGGTGCGATCCGGGAGTACACGGCCGCGGCGCTTGCCCCAACTGCAGCGACCGCAGCACCTGATGCCGCAGACAAAGCAGTCGCTACGGTGCGGAGCGCAGGTTCCTCCGTGGACGTGTCCCTGCTGAGCAATCCCAGCGCAGTCCGCCTGCTGGAGCTCGCGCGGCGGCCCGATACAGCACCCTTAGTCAATCGATCGGTCGAGGCTTCACGCAAGGAAAACGGAAGCCTGGCTGCCCTGCAACTTCGTGTAGCTGTGCTGGAGGCAGAGCACCGCGGCGCGCAAGCCCCTCCCCTGCTGATGGCCGCTGTGGCGCGTGCCACGACTGCTGACGCTGAAGCCGACCTCGTCGCCTTTGCACAAACCAGAAACGATCAGCCGGCACGCGAGGCAGCGTTGACCCGTGAGGCAGACCTGACGCCGGACCCCACGGAAAAGCTGGAGCTTCGCTTCGGGCTTGTGCAGGCGCTGGAGGCGCGCAACGATCTGCCTTCCGCGGAACGCCTTGTGGATCAAACCTATCGTGACAACCCGCGCATCCTTGGCGTTGTGCGGTCAACGGTGGACTTTGACTGGCGCCACGGGAGACAGAAGCAGGCTGTAGACGTTCTCGTGGATGCCGCGCATGCGGCGCAACCGCCTCTCATGGAGCAGTTCACCGCAGAAGCCGCTGCCAAATCGAATGAAAGCGGCGATACCGCACGCGCGCGGCAACTGGCGCTCAGTCTGCTCAACAAGGATCCTTATAACCCCCAGTATCTTTCCTTGACTGCAGAGAGTTACGCCAGGGCGAACGACGCCGCGGGACTGCAAGCGTTCTACGAGCAGCGGTTGGAGGCGGTTCGATCGTCGCCCATGACTGCGGACGGACGGCGCTCGCGCACGGCGTTGCTGCGCAAAGGACTGATTCCCGCGCTGACGCAGGCAAAAAACTATAGCGGCGCCGTGGACCAGTACATCGCCCTGGTCAGCGCGTACCCCGAAGACAGCGGTCTGATCCGGGAAGCAGCTCTCTACGCCGCTGATCATGAGCAACGACCCAGACTTCTCGCGTTCTACGCACAAACCGTGCAAAGCTCGCCGCGCGACGCCCGTTACTTCGTCGCACTCGCGCAGACGCAAGCGCTCTTCGGTGATGCTCCTGCCGCCCTGGAGGCATACCGGCACGCAGTTGCCCTGCGTCCGGAACGCAGCGACCTCTTCATCGCCAAGGCTGCTCTCGAAGATCGGCTCGGGCAATACAGCGAGGCCGTCGGGGACTACAACCGGCTGTATCAACTCAGCTACAAAGACCCGCAATGGATGCTCGCGGCAGCGAAAGCGCAGGCGAGGCAGGGGCACACCGGCGATGTCGTGCATGCGCTGGAGACGGCCTATCTGCACGGCTCGCAAAGCACACCGCATGAACGTTTCCAGGTGGCCGCGCAACTGGAGCAGTGGAATCTGCTGCCTGAGGCGCAAAGGTACGCAGAACAGGGAGCAAGCGCCGCGGGAAACGATCTGCTCGCAGGTGAGGCACCCAGGATCGCAACCGAGGATGCGGCCATTTATGCACGCATCCTGGCTCGGACGCGGCACACCGCGGAGGCCTTCAGCACATTGCGCTCGGCGTTGGCCGCGGCGGCACAAAGCACACCGTCTTCAGCCTCCACCCTTGCCGCCCAGGTGCAGGCGCAGGGTCTTGCCTCGGTGAGCGATGACGACTGGCGGAAGAGCTTCGTGAAGGCTCGTCGAGCGCGTGCGTCGGCCGCCTTCAACAGCGCGCTGATCGCCATGGGGGAAGCCGTTGCGACGTACGGCACGCCGGAGGAGCACACAGCCTTTGTGGCGGAGTTGCAGCAGCAGCGCGGAACAGCAAGCCGCAACGAACTCATCGAGCGCTGGATTCCGGTTGCACGTGCGGCGGACCTTGGTGCGCTCGAAGCGAGCTGGCGCGCGGACGCCCTGAAGACCCATGGCGAGCAAATCACAGCGCTGGTCCAACTCCAGGGGGCGCGGCTCAGCTTTGGGGAGCTTGGCCGAACGCTCGACAGCTATGTGCGCACGCATCCGCGCTCCAGGGAACGCGCACAGGCTCTATCGGAGGGCGTCAACGCCTATGGAGCCGCAAGCGAACTCACGGCGCAGGTGCGGCTGCTGCAGGCTGCGTGGTCGGGGAGTGACAACATCCTCGGGGCGCCCGGGCCCTACCTGGACTTACTGGCGCAGCGCTCCCCGGAGACGCTGGTGACGCTCTCTGCCAGTAAACAGGAAGCAATCGCCAACGCTGCCGTCGAAGCGGCGCTGGACGCCCCCTCCCCTGGTCTTGCGCTCAGAGCAATAGGGGTCCGAGGAGGAACTCTGGGAGACGCGTGGACCCTGAACTACACCGCGCTGGGCGGCCTGTACTCGCATGCCGAGCCCTCCGTTGTGGGTGCTGCGTTTGACCGCAGCCTGGGGCTTGGCATGACGGTTGGAGAAAGGATTGCCACCCCCGCGGATACCCGTAAAGGACTGGCCGGCAAACCCTGGTTTTACATGGCCGGTCGCTATGGCGAATGGCTGCTTGCGAACCCGGCGACAAGCCTCCCCGCGGACGATGTCTTGCCTGCGGACCTCGAAGCCGGCGCTAACCCGGCGGCCTATCTCGCGCTGGCCCGGACGCAGGCCGAAGCGGGTGGCCGCGATGCAGCGCTGGGAAGCACCGGGCACGCTCTGGAGCTCGATCCCACATCGGAGGACGCTCTTGATTTGCAGGCGACGCTGCTCTGGGATCTCCACCGCAGGCCGGAAGCCATCGCAAACTGGACGCGCGCTCTCGAGGCTCTTCAGGCAATGGAACAGAGTGGACCGGCACCGGAAAGCTTCTGGACTGGCTTTGCGCGCATAGCGTTCCGTGCTCACGAGCATGATCTCTATCGGCAGCTCAAGCCGGCCCTGGACGCCACACTGCGCAGCTACCTCAGCCACAACGGGACCTACCGTTCGAGCGAACTTTTGCGTGCCGCGTACGACGCCGCCCCTGACTCCACAGAAGGAACAGCCTGGCTGCTCTCACTCGCAGGTGCTGCAAAGGACGCGTCAGAGGTGCTCGGCGCAGTCGACAACGCCCAATGGCTTCCAGAGCTCGCACGCGAAACCCTGCTGCAGCGCGAACTGACGCTTGCAAGAACCAGTGGCGCGACGGCAACAGGGACAGCCGATGAAAGCGGGCGCCTCGCAGCGGTGCGCACACGTCTCATTCAGCTGTATCTTGAAAACCATCAGGGCGGGCAAGCCCTCGCCCTCCTCGCGACGGAGCCTCCGTCTGTGCGCGCCACGCGTCCGGCACAGGAAGCGGAGATCGTTGCTTCCGCGCAGACCGGGACCTTGCCTTCCCTGCTCGCGCACTTCGAATCCGACCCGGAGAAGGCGCCCGACAAGCAAACCCTCAGCGAGGCTGCCGCTAAGCTCTCACGAGAGAACGACTGGACCTCCACGCGAAGAGTGCGCGAGTTCAGCCTGGCACGTGCGCAGAAAACAAGGGATGCCCTCTCTTCTGATTTCCTTGCGGTCGCCGAGGCACGCCTGCATACCCGCGACAGCAAAGGCGCAGCTTCGGTGCTGCAAGCCATGGTGACGGCAAGTGACGATCTCGACGCTGACCGGGACTCTGCTGCGGCGTTGCTGGAGCAAAACGGTCAGCTTGCCGAGGCCATACCGTTCCTTGAAGCCCTAACCCGCAGCGTGCCGTGGGAGGCTTCGTACGCTGTGAGGTTAGCTGAAGCGCGCATGGCGGCAGTGCGAGGCGGAGAGGATGCCGCCCAGCAACTCACGGCAGCAGCGTCGAATCCGGCAGTCCCCTACCCCGTTCGAGCGCGGGCTGCACGAGACCTTGGCAATGCGCATGCGCCTGCTCACGCGCTGGGCAGCGGCGAACTGACGCTTCTCGCCGCGGGGGCAGCCACACCCGCCTCTTCGCGCCAGCCCTTCTACACCGCTGCGCGCTTGGCGGCCGCCTCCACCTCGACAGACCTAAAAGTGCAGGCATCTCTGTTGCGCGAAGCAGTCGCCATCGCGCCTTTCGCAGACCACGCGCAAGATCTACGGGAGCGCATCTTCGAAGCGGAGGAGCGCGCCGGCAACTACCCTGCCGCAAGAGCCACACTCGCCAGCATCTTTACTCAACAAAACTCGTACATCGGCACGATCTCCGCTGAGACCGGGGACGCAGGCAACGACCTCAACGGACCGGTCGCCTCAGAGAGCGAGGTTCCCCTCCCGCAGGCTCTTCACGATGCTCCACAAGAGCGCAGGGCGGCCTTTGCGCGGGAGGTCGCAACGGCATATACCGCGACCGGCGACCGCGGCCTCGCGCGCAGTTACCTGCTCTACGCGGAGAACCTTACGGCCGCAAAACCAGAGCTTGACGCCATAAGGCAACAGCTTGCGACTCTGGATGCGCAGGGGCGGCTTGCGGCGGCCAACGCGGTGCGCCGGCCCCGGATCGCCGATCAGCCTGACCAGTTACGTACCGTGCGTGCTCGTCTCACGGTAGCTCCGGATGTGTTTACACCCGGCGCGGAGGCCAACGATGAATGAACGCCCCAGCACCCCAGGGCTCCCGACGCTGCTGGCATGTATCGCAGCCCTGGCAGCGGTGTTGGCGTGGGCCGCCGCGCCTTCGTCGCCGGCATCCGCTCCGCTCGCTGCGATGCTCCCACAAGGAGCCTTGATGACCGTGGAAAGCGCGCACTTCGGCGATCTGGTGGCCGCCTGGAACCGGTCGCCGGAACAACGCGCCTGGCTCACCAGCGCCAACTACAGCGCCTTCGCCAACTCGCGTCTCTTTACCCGGCTTGGGGATGCGCAAAGCAGCTTCACTGACGCCGCAAAGACCGGCATCGACGGTGACTTCCTGAAGCAGATCGCAGGGGGGGAGAGCATCTTCGCCTGGTACAACATCGGCAACCTTGAATTCCTGTACATCAGCCATCTTTCCCCGGACCGGCTTTCCAAATTGAACCTGCTGGCACAGCGCGGCAGCTTCGCCCGGCGCGAGAGTGCAGGCACTGCCTTCTACGTGCGATCGTCCAGCGGCGCCGCTGCTTCCCCTGAGGACAATGCCCCGGTGGACCAGCCCCGAACGGTAGCCTTTGCCGTGCGCGGCGACTGGCTCCTGCTGGCTACGCGCGAAGATCTGATTGCCGGCGCACTGCAACTGATGGCCGCGCCGCCAGGCCCGAAACAACCCGTCGAATCACAGGCCACAGCCGGTTGGTACGCCGCTGCCGCTGCCGCAAGCCCGGCGCCTCACGGTGACCTGCACATGCTGCTTGACCTGCAGTCCCTCAACGCGACGCCCCAGTTCCGAACCTACTGGATTCAACGCAATGTCACTGCAACACGAGCCTACAGGGCCGCGGTTGTAGACCTTTATCGCGAACCCGGCCAGTTCCGTGAAGAGCGTGTTCTGCTCCCCATGCAGCCGGCAACAGCGGAAAGCGCGCAGCCCGACCTGGGCGCCATGGAACAGCTTGTGCCGGAACGTGCCGGCGTTTACCGCGTGTTGGCTCATCCCGATGCCGCGGCGGTTCTCGCTGCACTCAAGGAAAAGGTTCTGGTCCGTCTGCCCTCGACAGCAGGCGACAGCACATCGAGTCCGCCATCCACAACGACCGTTACACCAGCCGGCGGAGCAGCGGATTTCGACACGCGCATCGATGCGCCCGCGCCTCCTACCAGAGACCCCGATCTGCAGTTCACGGCGGTGCAGCAGGCAATCAACAACGCCGCAGTGGAAAGCATGCTCACGGTCGATCGCACCGACACACCCGCCGTTTCGCAGCCCTTTGTGCACATCCGCTCCGCCGTCGCCCTGCGCTCAGCCTCACCCTGGGACGAGCAAGCTCTGGCAACATCGTTGCTGGCGGCCCTGCGACCCCGCCTGAGCACGTCCTCGCTGGGCATCGGATGGACGACGGTTTCCTCGGGCAGCAGCAGCTATCGCACGCTCAGCGCCGCGGTCCCTCTTTGCCTCTCCATCCATGGCTCACTGGCCATTCTCACCACGGACCCGGCCATGATGGAAGACATCCTGCAACGCAGATCCACACCCCCGGTGACCGCTGCCCCGGGGAGGCTGCTTGCGGGCTTTCGCCATGATGCGGAGCGCGGGAACTTCCGGCGCCTCATGGCTGACCTGAATCAGACAGGGCCTGCAAGCCAGGGCTCCACAGAGCCCGCGCAAACCACCACAGACACCCCGACGGCGGTGGATCTCTTTCGTGACAATCTACCCAGCCTCAGTGACACCTTCGCGGCACTTGCCTCGGAGCACTTCGCCGAGGCAAGCGATGGTCACACCGTGCACCAGACCGTTCTGTATCGTTGGCAGCCGCCATCCGCATCAAGGTAGACATCATGTGTGGACGCTACCTTCGCCGCTCGGACAAGCAACGCATCACCGAAGCATTTCGCCTCGGCCAGTTGCCAGAAGAGTTCATCCTGCCCCCCGACTTCAACATCGCCCCAACCACCTTCCAGCCAGTGATCCGCCTCCACCGCGACACCGCCGACCGTGAGGTCGTGATGATGCGCTGGGGTCTGGTTCCCTACTTTGCCAGGAGCCTGGCGGAGTGGAAGGGCTTCTCCACCATCAATGCAAAATCAGAGACGGTGGAGGAGCGCGCTCTGTGGCGTGGGCCCTTTGAAAAGCGCCGCTGCCTCGTCCCCGCCGACGGCTTCTATGAATGGAAGAAGCTGGACGCCAAAACCAGGCAGCCCTTCGCCTACACCCTCCGCCAGGGACAACCCTTCGCCTTCGCCGGCCTCTGGGATGCATGGAAGAATCCGGACACGGGCGACTGGCTGCAGAGCTTTGCCATCCTGACCACAGGCGCCAACGAACTCACGGCGCACGTTCACGACCGCATGCCCGTCATCCTCCACCCCCGCGACTACGACCGCTGGCTCGACCGCGGCGAAGCAGCCCAGCCTCCCCTCGATCTGCTGCGCCCCTATGAGGCCGAAGAGATGATGGCTGCTCCCTGCAACCCCGCCGTCGGCAACGCCCGCAACAACGGGCCGGAGATGCTCGTCTGTCCCGTCGCGGAGGGCCAGCCCATCACTCTGCTGAACAGCGCGTGA
>CAZZWG010000033.1:0-20127 GCA_964657685.1 Verrucomicrobia bacterium Tous-C9LFEB
GTGTAGGCCGCAAGGACGCGTTGCTGCAGGCCGGAAGGAGGAACGGCGCGGCCCGCGAATTGATTCTGGGTGTAGTAGTACAGAGGAGCTTTGCAGCCCGCTACTCCCAAGGTCAAAAGCAGACCCGCGAGAAGGCCCAGGACGGTCCGGGCGGAGACACTTCGACGATTCAACGGCAACAGCTCCGATCAACAATGGCGCGTTCTTGGCGAGTGCGCTGTCACCCCGGAGTATACCAGTGAGATAACAGCGTTTTACGCCTTTGAGTGCTTCCTGCCTGTAGGACGGATGGCGGGCGCGGGGGTTTGCAGGGAGTTAGCATGAGAAGACGGAAAGGTGGGTGTCGTTGATGGCAGAGGATGCGCTCGGCAGACTGTTTGGCGGCAAAACGGTGCTGATCGACGGCGCGATGGGCACGATGCTGTATGGCTGCGGGGTGTTCATCAACAAGAGCTATGACGAACTTAACGTGACCCAACCGGAGACCGTGCGCTCTGTGCATGAGCAGTACCTGCAGGCGGGGGCCGAGGTCATCGAGACCAACACCTTTGGTGCAAATGCGGTGCGTTTAGAGCATTTCGGGCTGCGGGACCGGGTGCGGGAGTTCAACCTGGCAGGTGCGGCGATTGCACGGCAGAGTGTAGAAGCACACCGGGAGAAGCAGGGCGGACAGGCCTTTGTGGCGGGGGCGGTGGGGTCGCTGGGTAAGGTGGAGGGAATGACTCCGGAGGCGATCCGGGCGGTGTTTGCGGAGCAGATCGCGGCGCTGGCAGAGGGTGGAGTGGACCTGTTGATTGCCGAGACGATGATGAGTGTCGTGGAGGCGGAGCAGGCGGTTCTGGCGGCGCGGGAGGCTGCGCCGGGGCTAAGGATTGCGGTGCTGGCGACGGTGGGAGAGGACGGCTATTGCCTGGACGGGACGCCGGCGGAGGAGTTTGCGCGACGGGTGACGGCCGCGGGGGCGGATGCGGTCGGGTGCAACTGTTCGGCGGGTCCGGAGGTGGTGCTGGCGGGGGTGGAACGGATGCGCGGGGCGACGAATTTGCCGTTGGTGGCGATGCCGAATGCGGGGCTGCCGCGGGTAGTGGAGGGGCGGCATATTTATCTGGGCACACCGGAGTATATGGGCAGTTTTGCGCAGAAGTTTGTGCGCGCCGGGGTGAGTTGGGTGGGCGGATGCTGCGGGACGACGCCGGAGCATACGCGGGCGATGCGGGGCCGGTTGCGGGCGCTGGAAGCGCAGACGGTGGGGGAAGGGGCGATGGAGCAAGGGCATGCAGCGCCGGTGGTATCGGTGGGGGGGAGTGCGCTGGAGGAGGAGCGGTCCGTGGAGCCGCCGGCGCTGGAGGAGCGTTCCCTGGTGGGGCGGAAGATTGCGCGGGGCGAGTGGGTGACGCTGGTGGAGATTGTGCCGCCGCGGGGGTTTGATTGCTCGAAAGAGATGGCGGGAGCGGAGTTACTGGCGCGGCGGGGGGTGGATGCGATCAATGTACCGGACTCGCCGCGGGCGAGTGCGCGGATGAGTGCGATGAGTCTGTGTGTGCAGATCCAGACGAAGGTGGGGGTGGAGACGGTGCTGCATTACACGTGCCGGGACCGTAACCTGCTCAGTATCCAGAGCGATCTGCTGGGCGCGGCATCGATCGGGTTGAAGAATATCCTGTGCCTGACGGGGGATCCGCCGAAGATGGGCGCCGGGCCGGATGCGACGGCGGTGTTCGATGTGGATGCGATTGGGCTGACGCGGATAGTGCAGGGGTTGAACCATGGGCTGGACATTGCGCGGGGGCCGGTCGGGGGCGGGTCAACGGGGTTTACGATCTCGGTGGCGGCGAATCCGGGGGTGCCCGACATCGACCACGAGATACGGCGGTTTGCGTACAAGGTGGAGGCTGGGGCGGAGTTTGCGATCACGCAGCCGGTGTTTGATATGCGCTTGCTGGAGGAGTTTTTGCGACGGGTCGAGGGGTTCCGGATTCCGGTGATTGCGGGCATCTGGCCGTTGACGAGTTTGAAGAATGCGACGTTTATGCGGGATGAGTTGAAGGTTTCCATGCCCGAAGAGATTCTGGACAGGATGGCGCGGCATACGGCGAAGGAAGCGATGCTTGCAGAGGGGCTCACGATTGCGCAGGAGATGCTGGCCGGGGTGCGTGGGTCTGTCCAGGGGGTACAGGTGAGTGCGCCGTTTGGGAAGTACGCGGCGGCAGCTGAGGTTTTAGGGCTTAAGGAAGAGGCGGTGGTGCGTGGCTGAAGGGCAGGCAAGTTTCGAGGCGCAGTTGGCGGAGTTGGAGAAGGTGGTGGAGCAGTTGGAGCGCGGGGACCTGTCGCTCGAGGAGAGTGTGGGGCTGTTTGAGCGGGGGATGCTGTTGAGTGAGGGATGCAAGACGCAGCTTGCGCGCGCGGAGAGCCGGATTCAGGTGTTGTTGCAGCCTCGGGAGCGGGGGCCGGTGCGGGTGGAGGCACTGGTGGTGGAGGAGGATGGTGAGGAACTTGATGAGGACGACAGTGACTTAGGTGTTAGGGACGTTTGAGGCGCTAAGGGGTGAGATTTCGCTAGGGGATACCTGGTCAAGACGCCGTGAAGTGGGAGCGACGAAAGCTGGAAGGGATCCTTGCTGAGCAGCAGGAAATGTCGGATCTGAGCAAGAAGCTGTTTGAGTCGGCCGATACTGACGATATTTGCCGGTTCCAGCGATTGCGGGAAGAGTACGTTACCTGCTTCCTCTCGTAATGGTTCTGGGATGCGCCGTTCCTGATCCAGATGCAGTGGCGAAGTCTTTGCGGAAGATAAGCGCAGGTTTCGCGAGAAGCGGGAACTTCCCGGCTCAAAGAATAGCTTTTCCGTTAAGCCGACGCTTTCCTGAAGTGGATACTTGCGGATGGCTTCGCGGGCACACGATCTCGGCTACGTAATCGTCGGTGTGTTCTATGCCTGACGCTCTCCGTTTACGATATAGGGCTAAGCCTGTCAGCGAATTTGCTCTAGCGGTCGCGGCTGGTTACAAAACCTGCGACCCAGAGCAGGGCGCGTTTGAAGTCATTGTCCGGGAGTTCAGTGATGGATTGGCGGGCAACTTCGGCGTAGGCGTTCGCGGTGTCTTTGGCGTAGTCCACGGAGCCGTGGCGGTTCAGGATTTCAAGGATCTGGAGATGGCTGACCCGGGTAAAGCTGCGGTCTGAGAGGACGGTGCGAATGGCTTCACGATCGGCGCCAGTGCCGCGCTCAAGAGCGTGAATAACGGCGAGTGTGGCTTTGCCCTCGCGCAAGTCAGAGGCGGTAGGTTTGCCTAGCATGTCCTCGGTGGCGGTCAGGTCCAGGACGTCGTCGACGATCTGAAAGGCGAGCCCGAGATTGCGACCGTACTCGCCCAGGGCGGATTCATACCGGGCATCGGCGCGGAGGGTTCCGTTGCGGCGCGGCGTTTCGTCGGCGATCACCGCGCCAAGTTGCATGGAGACCTGGAACAGGCAAGCGGTTTTGCGAAAGATCAGGTCGAAGTATTCCTCTTCGTTGATGAGGTGACCGAGTTTATCGATCTGCAGGAGTTCGCCCTCGACCATCTGCTGGGTGAGCGAGATGAGCAGGTCGAGGACGCGGAAGTTTCGTTCGGCGAGAGCGCTTTGGAAGGCCTGCATGTAGAGCCAGTCGCCGGCGAGGACGCATTTTGAATTGCCCCAGGTGGTATTGGAGGAGGGGCGTCCGCGGCGTGTGGAGGCTTCGTCAATGATGTCGTCGTGAACGAGGGTGGCGGTGTGGAGCATCTCGACAACGGCACCGAGGCGAATCCGCGCGTCGGAGACGCTGCCGCACGCACGTGCAGAGAGCAGCAGGAGCATCGGCCGAATGCGCTTTCCACCCCCAGCCATCAGGTAGGAGGCGATTTCGGTGACGACTTCTACGGGGGAGGCGGACTGGCGGGAAAACTCAATTTCGATAGCTGCCAGGTCATCCCGTACGAGGTCGAAGACTTCGGCAGCCGTCGAGATGGAAATGGACCCCACGCCTGCTTAGAGTAGCAGGAGAGCCACAAGGGAGCGGGTTCGTGGGGGCTTGTCGGCCGGCGTTCCAGTAGGCCTGTGGTTAGTTGGAGCGAAAGTTTGTGAACTGAAGTTCCGGGCCCAGGTCCTTGCCGCGCAGCATGGCCATGATCTCCTGGAGCGTGTCGCGGTCCTTGCTGGTGACGCGCACGGTATCGCCCTGGATGGACGCCTGCGCCTTCTTCTTGGACTCCTTGATCAACGCAACGATCTTCTTGGCAGCGTCGGAGTCGATGCCCTGCTTCAACTTAATTTTTTGCCGCACGGAGGAGTTGGCAGCGGGCTCGACCTTCTCATACTCAAGATTCTTGAGCGAGACACCGCGCTTGACGAGTTTCTGACCCAGAATTTCGATTACAGACTTGAGGGTGTAATCGTCCTGGCTGGCGAGTTGAATGGTTTCGTCGCCTTCCAGGGCGATGGTTGACTTGGAGTTCTTCAGGTCGAAGCGGGCGTTGACTTCCTTGGAGGCCTGGTCGATCGCATTTTTGACCTCCTGGATTTCTACTTTGCTGACGACGTCGAAGCTTTGATCTGCGGGCATGGTGAGTCTCCTGAGGCTTATGGCGCGAGGTACATTATGACGCGGCGGCGGCGTTTGCGTCGGCGGACGTGGGGAAAAGGCGATGGAAGTTGGCCGTGGTCTGGGCGGCGATGGCCATGGACGTGGTGCCGCGGAGACCGGCGAGGAAGGCTGCGGTCTCTGTGACGAAGGCCGGCTCATTTTGCTGCCCGCGCCGACTTTGCGGCGCAAGGAAGGGGGCGTCGGTTTCAACGAGGATGCGCGCGGCTGGGGCGTTCCTGGCAACCTCCTGCAGGCCTGTGCTTTTCGGGTACGTAAGGTTCCCCGCGAAGGACAGATAGAAACCAGCGGCGAGGGAGCGTTCCGCTTGCTCCTCGCTGCCCGAAAAGCAGTGCATGATACCGGGAAGGTGCGTGGGGGCCCAGTGTTCGGCGATCAGGGTGAGGAGGTCCTCCCAAGCGTCGGCGTGGGCGAAGCGCTGCTTGACTTTGGCCCCGGCCAGCTCCGAGGTGCGGCAGTGAATGGTGATGGGTTTGCGCACGCGGGCGGCGATCCCCAATTGGGCGAGGAAGGCGGCTTTCTGGACTTCGGGGTCGGGGTTGTCGAGGTGATAGTAGTCCAGGCCGATCTCGCCTATGGCGAGACAGCGTGGATGCTGGGCAAGTTTTTCGAGTTGAGCCAAGGCTTCTGGAGTAGCCCGATGGGCTTCCTGCGGATGGATGCCGGCGGTAGCGAAAAGCTGGAGGCTGGGCGTTGTGTGCGTCCGGGCGAGGTCGAGTGCGCGATGCATGGTCGCGGGGCCATCGCCGATGCCGATGGCGAGAATGGCAGAAAGCCCGGCCTGCTGCGCGCGGTCAAGCACATCTGTGAGACTTTCGTAATCGTCTATGTGACAATGTGAATCGATTAGCACGATCTTCTAGGATACGCTGACCCAAAGGAGCCGGAGAGTTCCTAGTTTGGGCGAGTAACGGTGGTTTTGCTGCTACGGTACATTGATCCGAATCAGAGCTGCTTGCCCCGCTTGGCGGAGCCGGGACTACCTCGGCTGCGATATGGCAGGTTGTCGTCCGGGAAGTAGCGGGGATGGTACGCAACAGCGTTTTTCGAGGATTGAAGCACGCGGCAGCCCATCTGCCGCTCTCGCGGCAGGCGGCCTTTGTGAGGCGAACGCTCCCGCGTGGATTGTGGTTCCGGGCAGCGCTGCTGATGGCGCGGGCGCAGGGCAAACTGGTGGCTCGCATGGGGGGCAACGGCCCGTTCACAACGGAACTGATGCTCGACTTCTGGTTGCGGGAGCTGAGTTTTGGTGGCCCTTTTCCCATTCCTTATCGCGTTACCGGAGCGGACGTCTGCCGAAGTCCGGGTCCCAAACTCTACACGTGGACGCACCTGCCCCTGACGGAAGTACCGCTGCGTGTGGGTCTTGACGTGGGCGGCGCCGAGCCTGCGGTGGTGGCCGACATGGGGAAGGTCGTCAACGGTAACGAATTTCTGGTGTTCGGGTGGGACCGGCACATCGAGGCGTTGCCGGTGGACAACACGCTTCTTACCCGGGTGGGACGCACCTTGCGGTCAGGAAAGTCTGTAGTCTTCCTGGCCGATGAGTTCCTCGGCGGGCCGTTGTCGGAGATACCTCTGCGCCTGGCGGCGCGGTTCAAGGTGCCCCTTGTTTTTCAGTGGGCCGAACTGGCCGAAGACGGGGTAGTCGAGGTGGAGTTTCGCTTGGCCCCTCATCCTCTGAGCGAGGATGAGGATGCCTTGAAGAGCAATCTAGAGTTCCTGCGGCAGCGCAACCGAGCAGCACTGGAGCGACTGGGCTGGCAACGGTTCTAAAGACGATGATGCTTTGCTTTCTCTGAACTAGAGCGTTGCGGTCGCGGCCTTTCGCTGCCAAGAGCTCTCCTGCCGGTCCGCTATGCCGGCGAGTGTTACTTGCGGGGCTTCACAAGGGGTCGCGATGTCGCCGGCATGTTTTGGAGGCATACTCCCCTTCCACCGATGGCTGGCGCTCTTCAGGGCGGCAAAACAGGTGGGGTCGAACTTGACAGGAACGTCGCGTTCAATCTCATTGAGTATGGTTTTGACCTGCAGCCCGGGTCGGTAAGGGCGGTTCTCCGCCATGGCGGCGTAGCAATCGGCCATGGCGATGACGCGGGATTCGAGCGAGAGCTGGTCTGCTTTGAGGCCTAGCGGGTAGCCGGAGCCGTCCAGGCGCTCATGATGTTCTGCGGCGAGGGAGGCGAGTTCGCGAAATGCGCTAACGCGTCGCAGGATGGAGCCGGACACGCCGGGGTGACGGGTGACGATGGCCCATTCGCGGGCATCCAGACGGCCGCGCTTGTCAAGAATATGGTTTGGCACGGCGAGTTTCCCGATGTCGTGAAGAAAGGCAGCACGACGCACGAGGGAGACGCGCTCGGAGGGGAGATCGAGTTCTTCCGCAAGGGCGACGGCCACTTCAGTGACGCCGAGGGAGTGGTGGTAGGTGAAGGGAGATTTGGCATCAACGACATTCCCGAAAGCTTCGCAGATGCGGTCCACACGATCGGAGGTGAGCGGGGAGGAGATGCCGGGATCAAGCCGCAGCACCTCGGCGCGTGTGGCCTCCACGTCGCGCGGCTGACAGTGCGTCCATAGCCGGCCGGAGGTGTGCAGAAGCTGGGCGGCGCGGACAAGCTCGGGATCAAACCATGTGCCGCGCCGGGCGCGGAGCATGCGCAGGGCAGCTTCCTGGCCGTGTTCCGTGGCGAAGGCGTCAAGCACCTGAGCGATCGAGCAAAGGCGTGCAAGAAGCGGGATGTCTTCTCCGCGTTTCCCATCGGGGGTTCCGGATCCATCCCAGCGCTCGTCCATGCTCACAACGGCCCGTATGGTGTTCTCACTCATGTTGAGGTGGCGCATGGTCTCTGCGCCGCGGTGTTGCCCCGTCTCCGCGTTGCCGAGGAGTTCGCTGCCGAGACGAGCCTCCATACCCGCAAGTCGCCCGATGTCGGTCGGCACAGGAACGCCGGGGAGAACCTGCTGCCAGAGATGCTGCAAAAGGGCGGGACTTGCGCCCAGGTTGCCGGTCCACCCACCTAAAAAGCTTGAGGTACGTTCTTCCGCGCCCATCATCTGCGACATGCGGGTGACGTGGTCAGCGTAGCCGATGTCCTTGAGCAGAAGGGCGTAGTAAAGGCTGGTGAGGTCTGCCTGGGGAAGGCCAATGCTCTCAGCCAGACGCATGCCAAAGAGGCAGGTGCGCAACGTGTGGCCGGGTACTGCATTTTCGGTCAGATCAAGCGCGAAGGTCAGCGCGGAGATGACTTCAGAAAGAATGACCTCCTCCTGCCTGTAGGTAATATTTTGGCCGAAGGTGGCGGATGGCGTATGCATGCGGGGCTCGCGGGATGAAGTCAGATGGTGCTCCAGAGGTGCTGCTTCCGGGGGGAGCTGCGAGACGCTCAGCGACGTGCTCCTGCTCATGAGATTGCTTTCTTAGACTGAGGCGTTCGTCTTCGATTGACCATGCCTCAAAGGCAGTGATTTCGACACGAACGGGGCATTACTTTTGGTGCACAATCCCCACTCCGGGGAGGATGCTGGGTTCGAGCGGATGGCCGGGGTCGCCGGTGGGGAAGAACAAGCCGGACCGGTCGCCATACGTGACTTGTCTACTCTTCGGCAGAAGATGAAGAAACTTTAGCCGACCATCCATCGGGTTCAATACGGACGCGATCGTCCCGTGCTGCGTCAGGGCGGGCGATTTCGGGATAGATGTCGAGTGCCGGTTAGCTCCCAAGTTCCTGGCGAAGCGCGGTCGCGATGGCTTCCGCGTGGTGGCGCATGCGGGCCTCGTCCTCGGCTTCAATCATGACGCGGGCGAGGGCTTCGGTGCCGGAATAGCGAATGACCACGCGGCCCGCCTGGCGAAGTTCGTCTTCGGCGGCGCGAATTGACTCCATGACTGCGGGAAGTTTGTCGAGCGGTTTCTTTTCGCGAACCCGCACGTTAAGGATGACCTGAGGGAAGGTCTTGAGATCCGCGATGAGTTCGCCGAGAGTCTTGCCGGAGCGATGGACGACATCGAGGACCATAAGCGCGGTGAGGAGGCCGTCGCCGGTGGTGGCTTTCGCGGGGAAGAGGATGTGGCCGGACTGCTCGCCGCCGAGGGAGGCGCCGGCTTTCTGCATTTCCTCGAGGACGTATTTATCGCCGACGGGGGCGCGGAGCATGCGGATGCCGGAGCGATGCAGAGCGGCTTCGAGGCCCATGTTGCTCATGGTTGTGGCGACGACGGTGTTTCCGGCCAGTTCGCCGCGCGCATGCAGGTCGCGGGCACAGGCGAGCATCACGGCGTCTCCGTTGACGACGCGGCCGTGTTCATCGGCGAAGAGGGCGCGGTCGGCGTCGCCGTCGAAGGTGAAGCCCATGACGGCACCGCGCGCGCGAACCTCGGCGGCGACGACTTCGGGATGCAAAGCGCCGCAGTTTTCGTTGATGTTACGACCGTCGGGGGAGGCATGCGTGACCTGCACGGTGCCTCCGAGGTGGGAAAAAAGCTGGGGCGCGATCGCCGACGCTGCGCCATTGGCGCAGTCGATGACGACGGTACGATTGTCGAGCGAGATGCCGGGAACGGCGGCCAGAAGGAATTGCATGTACTCCAGGCGGAGACTTTCGTCGGCCGCCGGGAGCGTGCCCGGGTCAGCGGGAAGGGATTGATCGGCGGCGGAGCCATGCTGGCGTGCTTCAGCGATCAGGTCTTCCACGGCCAGTTCCGTGGCGTCCGCGAGCTTATAGCCATCGGAGCCGAAGATCTTGATGCCGTTGTCTCTCCATGGATTGTGGGAGGCGGAGATGACGATGCCGGCGGAGAAACCGTGTTTCCGGGCAAGGAAGGCGATGGCGGGCGTCGTGACAACGCCGGCGAAGGTAATCTCGGCGCCTGCACTGCGCAGGCCGGCGGCAAGCGTGGCGGCGATCCAGGGGCCGGACTCGCGAGTGTCCATGCCGAGAATGACACGAAGGGGTTGGCCGGGGCTATCAGCGTGCAGTTTCCGGGCGAGGGCGAGGCCGACGGCGAAAACGCTTTGGGGATCGAGCGGACTTTCACCGGCGACGGCGCGAATGCCGTCGGTGCCGAACAACTTGCGCATCTTCTGAACGGTCTCCGCCCCTAGTTTACGCAGAGACGGGCTACCCCGGGGGTGTCAGAGAGGAGGCGGCCGGGGACTGGCGGTGTAACGGAAGGGCCATTCACTTTCCACATAGCCCGCTCAGTGTCTCGCTATGCGACTTATGTGGAATCAGAGAGGTGGGCGTTCTCCTGTAGGTTGACGTTTGTCGGGCCAGGAGATGAGGATGCGAGTCGTTGTATTTGCAGTGGGCGTTGTCGCGGTTCTGAGTGGGATTTCCGCCTACGCGGACCAGATGAGTGTGCCGGCGGTGCCGGTAGCGGGTGTAGTTTCGTTGGTTTCCACGACCACGCAGGAAAAGCTGGGGGTCGCGGAAGCCCCCTCCGTGCAACTGATGGACTTGCAGACGAACCCTGCGCCGAGCGTACCGGCCAAGCCCACGGCGGTGACCGCAGAGCCCTCGAGCGTCGTGTTGATGGCTACAGGGTTCCTCGGCATTGGGGGAATGATGTGGAAGCGGCGGTCGTTGACGCACTGAAAGGGAGGCCCGTGCTGAGGCCTTACCTGGCGGGCTCGGGGATGGGTGCGAGAACCTCCGCCTGCAGCCGACCCTCAGCTAAACGCGCGGTGAGGCGATCGCCGGGTTGAACGGCGGCAGCTGCGCGGAGCAAATGTCCGCCCGGACCGTAGACCAGGGCGTAGCCGCGGTCGAGAACGCGCAGGGGGCTCAGGGCTTCCAGGCGGTGGGTTGCGGCTTCGGATCGGCGCTGGCGGGCACTGAGGACCAGCGCAGAAGCGCGTTCGAGCCGGCTCCCAAGCCTTTCGAGCCGGCGGCGATCGGTTCCGAGCCGGACGGCAGGATTGCCGCGGCTCAGGCGGCTTTCAGCATTCTTAAGCTGGTTGGTTGCCGAACGCAGGCGCCGGCTGAGCGTGCCCTGCGCACGAAAGGCGAGTTCGTCAAGGCGTTGTGCGCGGCGGTTCAGGCTGTCTTCGACACGGCGGAGAACGGTTCCCGCGCTCAGCCGGCCGAGGCGCTGCTGCGCGCGAAGAAGCTCGAAGCCACCGCCGCGGAGCAGACGGTCATGCAGGCGGGCGACGTGATCGTCGATCCGATGCTGGGCGGCGGTGAGGATTTCGGCGGCGGCGGAAGGGGTCGGAGCACAAAGGTCGGCAGCGGCGTCTGCGATGGTGCTGTCGGTGGCGTGGCCGATGCCGGTGATTACGGGGAGGGTGGAGGCGGCGATGGCGCGGGCGACCTGTTCGTGGTCGAAGCCGTGCAGGTCTTCCCAGGAGCCTCCACCACGCGCGACGAGAACGACTTCGGCGTGATCGGTGTGAGCGTTGAACCAGCGCAGGCCGGCGGCGATTTCGGCAGGGCAGTTGGGCCCCTGAACGGCTGCAGGGTAGATCAGAAGCTGCACGGCGGCGTGCCGGCGGCGGCAGACTTTTACGATATCGCGCAAGGCGGCGCCCTGCAGGCTGGTGATGACGCCGATGCAGCGGGGAAAGGGGGGCAGTGGCCGTTTGCGGTCGAAGAGGCCTTCACGGCGGAGCTGCTCCTTCAGGCGCTGGACCTCGGCCAGAAGGGCGCCGAGGCCGGCCTGCTCCATCCATTCGGCGATTATCTGCATCTGGCCGCGGCTCTCGTACACCGAAAGCTGGCCGTGGAGCTTGACGGCGTCGCCATCCCTGGGGCGAAAGCGGAGGAGCGAGGCCTGGCGGCGGAAGAGAACGGCGGAGAGCTGGGCGCCGGCATCCTTCAGGGTGAAATAGCAATGGCCGCTGGCAGCGGGGCGCCAGTTGGAAATTTCGCCTTCAACCGTAACGCGCGCGTAGCCGTGCTCCACCATGCTGCGGACCTGGCGCACAAGCCCGGTGACGGTCCAGACCTGGGGTGAGTCGGCTTGCGGGGCTTCGGTTGGCTGGCCGGCGGTCGCCGAGGGTTCCGCGAGGGGCGGGGGCGCTGGAGGGCGGAGGGGCGGGCTCGCCAGCGGGATGGCATCCAGCAGCCTGGGAGCGGGCAAGGGCTCCGGGACTGACGGCTCGGGATCGCCCGGGGGGGCAAGGTCAAACAGGCTGGGGTACGACGCCGGGCTCGTCTGGGCAGACCGTCCGCGGGCGTTGCGGCGCAGGCTGGCGAGGGTTGGGGGCGGGTCGTTGGAAGCCACAAATGGAGTTTACGCGCTGCGGGCTGCTACAACTCCGCCGCCAGCCCGGGCTACGCGGACAGCATGGCCCGGCTCTCGCGCAGGAGGTCGTCCGGGCGGCATGGCTTCTTCAGAAGCTTGAGCGGGCGGCGCATGCGAGGGGAGTGGGCATTCACTTCCGCCTCATTGCTGGCGTACGCCGTCAGCATGAGTATGTGGGTATCGGGGAGGGCATCCTGCATGCGCTCGGCCAATTGCAGGCCACTTTCCTCGGGCATGGTGACGTCGCAGATGACCAGGGCAGGAGAGAAAGCCTGGGCGCGGGCAAAGCCCTCGGCGGCGGAATAGCGGGCTTCCGCCTCGTAGCCATTCACGTTGTAGATCATGGAAAGAGTGTCGGCGACCAAGCGGTCGTCATCGACGACCAGAACACGCGTTTTCATGCGGACACCTCAGTCTTCGAATAACGTGCCAGCTTGCGGATTGGCCTTGGACGAGGCGATAGGCGGCCTTATCGGGAACCAGTCGCCTGTCCCTTAAGGAAAGAGACTACGCTAATTGGACGCCCTTTTTTGCATGACTGTACAACCGAAGTTGTACGGTTTGCGTGAACTTAAAATTGCAGTAGATCGGGAGACGATGCGATTTCTTGCTTTGGTAGGCGGGGCAGTGCTGCTGGTTGTGGTGTTGCTGGATGCTTTCCAGAGCATTATTCTGCCGCGCCGTCCGGTCGGGCGGTTTCGCATCACGTCCTTCTTCTTCCGGTTTACGTGGAAGCCGTGGGGCGCGGTCGGCCATCGCTTTCGAACGCGCGCGGTGCGGGACCAGTTTTTCAGTATCTATGGCCCGCTTTCGCTGCTGGTGCTGTTCTTTTTCTGGGCGTTGCTGCTGACGACCGGGTTCGGGCTGGTGTTTTTCGGGCTCCGCGTGCCGTTTCATGATCCGTTGCTGACGCATGCCGGCGCCTTTTCCAGGCTGCGGTCCTGCCTGTATGTGAGTGGAACGACCATATTCACGCTGGGGTTGGGTGATGTTGTGCCGGAGACGCATCTGGCTCGGCTCTTCACGGTGCTGGAGGCCGGGACCGGCCTGGGTTTTATCGCCCTGGTGATCGGCTATGTGCCGGTACTGTACACGGCGTTCTCGCACCGTGAGGTGCAGGTGGCGCTGCTGGACGCACGGGCGGGCTCGCCGCCGACGGCGACGGAGCTGCTGGTGCGCCATCACTTTGAGCGCGGACCGGAGGTGTTGCGGGACCTGCTTGAGGAGTGGGAGCGCTGGTGCGCGGAGATGCTGGAGACGCATATCTCCTACCCGATCCTTTGTTATTACCGGTCCCAGCATGATAACCAGAGCTGGCTGGCGGCGCTTACCGCGGTGCTGGACGCGTGTTCGCTGCTGATTACCCTGACAGAAGGGGAAAAATCGCGGCAGGCGCAGCTCACCTTTAGCATTGGGCGGCATACGCTGGTGGACCTGGTGCACGTATTTCGCCTGGAGCCGCAGGAAAAGAAGCATCGCGAGGCACCGCTGACGCGGCTTTCGGAAGAGGAGTTATACCGACTCTGCGGGGCTTTGCGACAAACGGCGTACGCGCCCTGCTCCGACGGAGAAAGCTGGAAGAGGCTGCAAGCTATTCGCCTGCTGTATGAGCCGTACGCATGCGCGCTGGCGGACTATCTTCGGCTGAATTTGCCGCTTTGGGTCCCGCCCCCGGTGCAAGGCCAGCGGAAGGATGTGTGGAGCGTTGTGTCCGGCTTGCAGACGCCGCCAGGGCTCGCTGAAAGGCTGACGACGCATGTCAGTGGGCGCTCCACGGCAACTCATCTGGAGCAGCCGGAGGAGCTGACGGACCCGTAGGAGAGCGATACCCAAAAGGAAGCCCGGCGGCGATGCCGTCGGGCCTTCCTGTTGCAAACGGCACTTGAAGTTTAACGGCGGCCCGGAGCCGCGGGTGCGGCTTCTGGATTGAGCTTGCGGGTCGCAACCTGGGCTGCGATACCGGGCTTGCCTTTGGCGTCCTTATCGTGATCTTTGATCTGGGCGTAGATCTGGCGGGCCTGCTCGGTCTTGCCGGTCGCGTTGTACATATCGGCCAACTGCAGTTGCGCGAGTTCAGGGGGAACGGTGGTCGCGTGGCCCTTGGCCAGCTGCTGGTACATGTCGACAGCCTGATCGACGCGCCCGGTCTGGGCGTAGAGCTGCGCGAGGGCGTCCTTCGCGAGAGCGGCGATGTCGCCGTTCCAGCTCGAGGCTACTTTCTTCAAAGTGTCTTCGGCGGGGCCGTTTTGCCCGGCTTCCATATACGTGAGGCCGACAAAATAGGCAGCCAGCTTGCCGGGCTGGGTGAGGCCGAAGCGGTTCGCGACGTCAGTGAACTGTGGGTTCGCCTTGAGGGCGCGCTCCCTGGCGGTAGCGAAGGCCTTCATGCCCGGGGGAAGCGGCTGATCGGGGCGCACGAGCGGCGTCTGGTAGGTCTGCATGGCATCCCCGAAGGCGGTTTGGGCCTCGGCGGTGCGGTGCTGATAGAGCGAGTAGCCGCCGAAGAGAAGAAGAATCAGCAAAAGAGCAAGGCCGCCGATTAGAAGGGTGGCGCGCCGGTTGCTGTTGGCCCACGACAGGCTGTTTTCGGTGGCAAGGACAAACTGATCCTGTTGCCTGGGGTCGCGCTTGAGTGCGGTGTTCACGTTGGGTAGACCGTCCTTGAGTTTCGGAAAAGGGGACCGGCAGCAGGAAGCAGCCGTACAGCCTTTCAGTTTAGCAGCGTCGTCCCCGGCACGGTGTTGCGGAGGTTGTATGGACGGGGGTGCATGTCGTCTAGAGGCGACCAAAGTTCTTCTTGCCAACCGTGCAAAAGCAGGCATAGTATCGGCCTCGCTATCGACAATGCACCTGCTTTGCAGCAACTTCCGGCTTGAGTTGGGAACTGCGGCGGTGCGTTTTCTTCGAGCATCGACTGCCGGCGAAACCCGGCACCTTTGAGGAGCAACAAAGTCATGGCGTGGTATGCCTACTGCATCGCTGAACGTTCGGCCTTTCCTGAGCTTGCCAACCATCGTCGTCCCGTAGCCCTGGAAGGGGTGCAGGGACTGTTCGGCGGGCAGACTTTCTTGTTTCCCGCGGCGGAGTTGACTGTGATCGTCTCGGAGCACCTGCCCGAGGACGCCGCGCGCATGCGGGGGCCTGAGGCTCCCGGCGCCGCGCGCGAGCACGCCAAGGTGATCGCGGCCACCTTTGCACGGTCGACGGTGTTGCCCTTCCGGTTCGGCACTTGTTTTGAGGATGACGATGCGCTGCGGCGGTCGGTTCGCTCCAATCAGCGGCACTTCATGGCCAACGTGGAGCGCTTACGCGGCAAAGCTGAGATGCACCTGAAGGTATTGGTGGACGATGTGTGCGCGGACAAGATGGCGAAGCTGGGCGTTCAGGCTGCCGGGCAGGCTTATCTATCCCAACTGCGAGAGTCGGCCACGCGCCAACGGGAACGCCAGTCCCGTGCGCGGGCGCTCAGCGTGCAGATGCATCGCATGTTTTTGCCGATCGAAGAAGAAATTACCTGCAAGCGGATGGACAGCGGCAAGATGCTGCTGGATATTGCCCATCTTGTGGATAAGAAGACAGTCGAGCGTTACCAAAACAAGTACAGCACGGCAACGCTGGAGTTGAAGGATTGCGCCATGCAACTCTCAGGTCCCTGGCCGCCGTACCACTTTGTGCATGCCCACCAGAGGGCACACGCCTAGACTTTGTTTGCTGGCAATAGATAAATGGCTCCGGCGCTCGCCGGGGCCATTCGTTTTGGCTGTGAGGCAGGCCGGGAGACGCACGACGCGCATAGAACGAAAGTTGCACAAGCTATAGCACTTTCGTTACTGTGGCGGTCGCACCAAAGCAGCTCCAGCAGGATGCCTGTGCACCGGGACCGCTTGTCGGCCCCTTCACGGAAGAGTTCTGCGTTCTTCGGGCTGGGTATTTCAGGGAGATTCCATGTTTGTCGATCTTGTTCGCCGCGGCCGTTGCGCGAAGCGCTTTTTTCTTTCCTTGCTGGCGTGTCTGTTGGTTACACCAGCAATTTTTGCGCAGACCGATCCGGCAATTCCGGCGGGGGACGTCCGGATCCACTACCACCGGCCGGACGGCGCCTACAGTGGATGGGCACTTTACACGTGGAATGCGTCCACGGCGGGAAACACCTGGTGCAGCAGCGAGATCGCTCCGCAGGCAGATAGCTTTGGGGTGTATTTCGACGTACCGGTGGATAGCGCTACCGGCAGCCCGACAGGTGATCTGGGCTTCATTCTGAACAACTGCGGCCAGGGGCAGATCAAGGATCCGGGGCCGGATCAGCATCTGCAAACCACACAGTTCCGTGAAGCGTGGGTGCTTTCCGGCGACCCGACGGTCTACACCGTGCAGCCGTCGGTTGCGGGAGGTCCCATTCCTGCCGGGGATGTGCGGATTCACTACTACCGCCCCGACGGGAACTACGCGGGATGGGCACTTTACACATGGAACGATTCGACGGCAGGGAGTAGCTGGTGCAGCAGCGAAATCAGTCCTTCCGGCAGCGATGCCTTTGGTGTGTATTTCGATGTGCCGGTGAATCCTGCTACGGGCACACCCGCAGGGGATCTGGGCTTCATCCTGAACAACTGCGCTGCAGGACAGATCAAAGATCCTGGCCCTGACCAGCATCTGCAGACCACGCTCCATAATGAAGCCTGGATCGTCTCCGGCGACCCGACCGTCTACACGACCAATCCCGAGCCTGTTCCGCCGGGAGATGCCCGCATTCACTACTACCGTCCGGATGGCAACTACTCCGGCTGGGCGCTCTACACGTGGAATGCCTCGACGGCTAACGCCAGCTGGTGCAGCAGCGAGATCAGCCCGACCGGCACAGACAGCTACGGTGTCTATTTTGACGTTCCGGTGAATACGAGCGCGGGAACGCCGCCGGGGGATCTTGGGTTCATCATTAACAACTGCGCGGCCGGGCAGATCAAGGATCCGGGGCCCGATGGACATCTGCAGACGACGCAGTACACGCAGGCGTGGATTGTCTCGGGTGATCCGACTATTTATACGGTGGCGCCTACCGCGGCGCAGAAGCTGAACGCGCTGTTCCTCAAGCAGCAGGCGTACTGGCTGGACCGGTCGCGCGTGGCGATTCAGCCCGGCTTTTTCAGCAGCGGGAACACCTATGCGATCACCTGGAGTCTGACCGGCGGGCTCACCCTGTCCAGCACCGGCGTCACGGGAGGCCAGCAGATTCCGCTGGTTGCGGGTGGAAGCCTTACGGCGGATGAACTGGCCCGGTATCCGCAGCTTGCGAGTTACACGGTGCTTACGATCTCGCCGACCGTGACGATGGCGACCATCGAGCAGGCTCTAAAGGGACAGATCGCGGTCTCTTCCGTGGACGGATCCGGCAATTTGACCTATGCCACGGGCATTCAGTATGCCGGGGTGCTGGACGACCTCTACTATTACCCGGGCAAGCTGGGCGTGGTCTTCCATCATCCTTCGGACAGCCCGTCTGCCGACACCGCGGACGACAGTGATGCCCCGGTGAAGCTGAAGCTGTGGGCGCCGACGGCCCAGGGTGTGTCGTTGCTGCTCTACAAGAATGCGACAGACACCACGCCGATGAGAACCGTGGCCATGCACGAGCATAACGGCGTATGGGTCGCGCGCGGCGATGCAAGCTGGAGTGGGAAGTACTACCTGTACAGCGTGCAGGTGTACGTGCCTTTGGACAAAGCCGTGGACACGAACGTGACGACGGACCCGTACTCGATCGACATCGCCGTGAATGGGATCAAGAGCCGCATTACGGATCTTGCGTCCGACGCGACGAAGCCGCCGGCGTGGGACCTTTCGATGTCGCCCGCACTCACCTCGCTCAATGACAACAGCATCTATGAGCTGCATATCCGTGACTTCAGTGTCGGCGATCCGACGGTGCCGGCCGCGCATCGCGGCATGTATGACGCCTTTGCGGATGAGCAGACTGAGGGTATGCGTCACCTGCGCACGCTGGCGGGCAGCGGTCTCAAGGCCGTGCACCTGCTGCCGTCATTCCACTTCGCTTCGGTCAATGAAGACAAATCGACCTGGCAGACTACCGGCAATCTTGCAGGCAATCCGCCGAACAGCCAGATTCAGCAGGCCGCGGTTGCGGCTGTCGAAGCCAACGACGCCTACAACTGGGGTTACGACCCGGTGCACTACATGACACCCGAGGGTAGCTACGCGGTCAACCCTGACCATCGCGTGGAAGAGTACCGCACGATGGTGCAGGGGCTGCATAAGGCGGGCCTGCGCGTGATCCAGGATGTCGTTTTCAACCACACCAATGCCAGCGGTGAGGCGACGAACTCCAACCTGGACGAGGTGGTGCCGCTGTACTACCACCGTCTGGATACGAACGGCGCGCTGCTGACCGGCTCCTGCTGCGCGGACACTGCGAGCGAGCACCGCATGATGGAGAAGCTGATGATCGACACCCTCCTTCTGAATGCGAAGGAGTACAAGATCGATGGCTTCCGCTTCGATCTGATGAGTTTCCATTTTGTGTACAACATGCAGGACATCCGCACGGCCCTGAATGCCTTGACGCCGACCAGGGACGGCATCGATGGAGCAAAGATCTACCTTTACGGCGAAGGCTGGACCACGGGCGAAACGGCCAACAGTGCGATCGGCCCGAATGCCAGCCAGGCGAACCTATACGGCACCGGGGTGGGGACGTTCAACGACCGCATTCGGGACAGTATTCGCGGAGGTGGGCCTTTTTCCGACTTGCGGGTGCAGGGATACGCGACCGGCCTGGCCACCGATCCGAGCGACTACACCGCGGGAGCGACGGCACAGAATGACCAGGTCACGGCCCTGCTGCAGGAGTCTGATCTGATCCGTCTGGGTCTGGCGGGCAATCTGCGCGACTTCACCTTCACGGCCTACACGGGCGCGGTGGTGAAGGGATCGCAGCTCGACTACGGCGGCCAGCATGCCGGCTACACGGCATCGCCCCTGGAGGATGTGAACTACTGTTCCGTGCACGATGGGCAGGACCTGTTTGACGCAGTGCAGATCAAGTCCAGCCTGGGCGACTCAAGCGCCGTGCGGGCTCGTCGCCAGGTGCTGGCGATGAGCCTTATCGAACTGGGTCAGGGTGTGCCGTTCTTCCTGGGCGGCGACGATCTGTTGCGCTCCAAGGATCTGGATCAGAACAGCTATGACTCTGGCGATTGGTTCAACAAGATCGACTGGAGCGGGCAGGGGGATAACTGGGGCATCGGCCTTCCGATCGCCAGCCAGAATCAGCCGCAGTGGCCCCTTATGCTGCCTTTGCTGAGCAATGGAATGTACGCGCCGCAGCCGAGTGATATCGGCTTCGCGACGGAAGCTTTCCAGGAGTTCATGAAGATCCGCTACAGCTCCGGTCTCTTCCGCATGTCGACGCTCGCGCAGGTTCAGCAGAACCTGTCATTCCTGAACGCGGGAGCCAACCAGATTCCCGGGCTGATCGTCATGAAGCTGGACGCGAACGGCGGGGATTTCGGGCTGTACAACCATGTCGTCGTGGTCTTCAACGGGACCGGCAAACAGGTCACGTTCACAGACGCGCAGCTGGCGGGCATGAGCCTGCAACTCCATCCTTTCCAGCAGCGCTCGAGTGATCCGGCAACGAAGGCTTCCAGTTTTGTGAAGAAGACCGGAAGCGCGACGGTGGCGGCTCTCACGACGGCGGTCTTTGTCGGGGAGTGAGTTGCTCCAGTCGTTCCCAAGTAGACGCAGACCTTGGAACGCCTATCTCGATGGCCGTAAAGGAAGAAAGCCACCTCCTCCAGGGGGTGGCTTTCTTCTGCCAGGGAGGCGTGCGGCGGGCTTCACCTACCCCTTTCGTGACATTTGCGTAATGTTACCTCCGAAGTAGACTGCAGGGAGTCGGGCCGGCCTCCTCTATGCGTGATGTTTCGAAGCTGTTGGCGTTACTCCTTGTCGGGTCGCTGCTGGGAACCGCAGGGTGCGGGGGTGGGGTGGTGCCTGGCGGAGGGGTAGGTGGTACGGGGACGACGGGACCTACCGGGAACACGGGCGCTACGGGGGTGACAGGGGCAACCGGCGTGAGCGGGGCAACAGGATCGAGCGGGAGCACGGGCGTTACAGGTTCAACAGGCGTTACAGGGACGGCAGGTGGTTCAGGAAGCACCGGAAGTACTGGAGGCACGGGGTCGGGCGGGACCACAGGTACCACCGGAGCAACAGGCGCGACCGGCACTACAGGGAT